>JBGPYE010000198.1:0-4213 GCA_041493095.1 Candidatus Dormibacteraceae bacterium | reverse complement strand
CGTTTCTGCTGAAGAGCCAGCGCATGGAGAACCAGCTCGCGCGGCGCAGCAGCCTGCTTGAAGGGATCATCACCCACGCGCCGCTGGGAATCGCTCGCGTGGGTCCGAACATGAAGATCATCGACGTCAATCCACGCATGGCCGTTCTCATGCATCTAGATGCCCAGGAGGTGATCGAAACGCCGGTCGCCCGATATCTGCACCCGGACGAGTTCGCGCGTGTCGCCGATCTGTTCCGCCCACTGTGGAACGGGGATGTCGACACCATCGAATCGGACAGCAACATGGTCCGAGCCGACAAGACGACGGTGTGGCTGCACTGGAGCGCGACCACGGTGCGGAACGCGGCCGGCCGCGTGGAGTACTTCCTCGCGATGTACGAGGACACCGACGCAGAGCACGCCGCCAACGAAGCTGCCATCGCGCACCTGGCGGGGATCGAGCGGCTGAACGAGTTGAAGAGCGAGTTCATCACCCTGGTCAGCCATGAGTTTCGAACCGGGCTCGTCGGAATTCAGGGGTTCAGCGAGATGATCCGCGATTCCGACCTACCGGCGGACGAGGTGAAGGGCTACGCCGGCGAGATCAACAAAGACGCTGAGCGGCTGAACCGAATGATCAACGACATGCTCGACCTGGATCGGATCGAGTCCGGCCGCTTGACGCTGCGAATCGAGCCGGTGGACGTGAACGCTGCGCTTCACGGGGCGGTTGAGCGAGCGCACGCGTCAAGCGAGCGCCATGAGTTCACCACCGACTTCGACCCCACGGAGCCGATCGTGCACTGCGACGCCGACCGGCTGACGCAGATCATCTCCAACCTGATGACCAATGCCATCAAGTACTCCCCAGACGGCGGCGTGATCGCAGTCGCCAGTCGAGTGAAGGACGGCTTGGTCGAGGTCAGCGTGCGGGACCACGGCGTCGGGATAGCGCCCGAATTTGCGAAACGCCTCTTCAGCCGTTACGAGCGCTACGAGAAGACCAGCGGAAAGGTGATCGGCACCGGGCTTGGCCTTGCGATCGCCCGGCAGATCGTCGAGATGCAGGGGGGCCGCATCTGGGTCGACACCACTATGGGAGCGGGCTCTGAGTTTCATTTCACGCTTCCGCTGCAGGCGGCCAAGACAGCGGAGTGAGCTCGCCGAGCCGCGTGCTGATCGTCGATGACGATCCGATGCACATCGAGCTGCTAACTCAGTTCCTCGCGGGCCACGTCGACGAAGTGCGCGGACTGACCGACTCCCGCGAGGTGGAGACCGTTTTCAGCGAGTACCAGCCGGACATCGTCCTGCTCGACCTGCACATGCCGGATCCAGACGGTCTTGAGGTTCTGCGCCGCCTTCGCGGCGCGCGCCTGAGCCTGGGCTTCCTTCCAGTCATCATGCTGACCGCCGACAGCGGACACGTGGCTCGCAACAGCGCGTTGATCCTGGGCGCCGATGACTTCCTGACCAAGCCTTTCGACCGCGAGGAGGTGATCCTCCGCGTGCGCAACCTTCTGCGCACAAGGCAGCTGTACGTCGACGCGAAGGAAGAGCGCGCCGAACGCTAAGGCTGGTCGAGGAACTCGGCGATGAGCGACTGGAAGTGATGGACTCCGTTCTCGCGCAGCGCTGAAAATCGCCCTCGCGTGTAAGAACGCGAGCGCAGCCCTCGCTGCACCTGCTCGCAGACCGCGATGTCCTCCTGCTGAATTTCGTCAGAGAACGCGATCGTCTGCTGCATCGACTCCCAGCCCGCGCCCGTACCGGGTTCGGCGAAGAACCATTCGAAAATGGTGAGCGTGCGGTCGGGCCCGATCGGGAGTATCACGTTGGTGCTGATGTTGTCCTGGTAGATGTTCAACATCGTGTTCGGGAAGATCCAGTAATAGAGGGCGTTGTCCTCCGCGCCCGGCATGCGGATGTAGCGGCGGTCGCGACCAGGCACCTCGCCCGGCTTGAGCTCGCGGATGGGCGCGTGCTGCTTTGAGTAGTAGCGGAATGTCTCGACGCGGTACTGGTCGTACTCGAGCTCTTTGAAAAGTCCCGGGTGCGCGATGGGCAGGTGATAGCCCTCCAGATAGTTGTCGACGTAGACCTTCCAGTTGCAGGCGATTTCGTAATCGCGCCGCTCGATGCGGCGCATGCTCGACATGTCGTAACCGGCGGTCGCGATCTCGGAAGGGATGGCGCCGATCCAGTCCGCCAGAGGCGCGGCTTTTGGATCGAGGTTGGCGAAGACAAACGGGCCAAGCGTCTCGACCCGGATCGGCACGAGACCGAAGTCCGCTTTGTCGAAGTCTTCGGTGCCTTCCATCTCGCGCGCCGTTTGCAGCCTTCCGTCGAGGCCGTAGACCCAGCCGTGATAACCGCACTGGAGCGAGCGCCGGTTGCCGCGCGTCGTCGCCACAAGCGCGGCGCGGTGGCGGCACACGTTGTAGAAGCCGCGCAGTTTCCCATCCTGTGCGTGGGTCAGCAGGATCGGCTCGTCGAGGATGGTGGTCGGCTTGAAGTCACCGACTCGGGCCAGCTCGTTCATGTGGGCCACCAGCTGCCATGTCTTCGCGAAGATCCTGTCCTTCTCGCGCTCCAGGACAGTTGGGTCGAGGTAGGCGCTCGACGGCAGCGTTGATGCCCGGGCGACGTCAGTCTCGAGCTTCATCGAAAGCGAATTGTCGCACTCAAGCAGAATGCTGCCGTGGAGCGTGCATCGCTCGCGGTCATCGGCGGCGCGGTGTGGCCTCCGCATGCGCGTACCACTGCCGTGGCGGTGCTGAACGATCGGATCGTCGCCGTGGGGTCGGACGAAGACGTCCGCTCGCTGTGCGACCGGAACACGCGCATCGTCGAAGCCCGGGGCGGCAGCATCCTGCCCGCCTTCAATGACGCGCACGTCCACTTCCTCATGGCGTCTCGCTCTCTGGACGAGCTCGACCTTTACGGGGTCGAGACGCAGGCCGAGGTCGAGCGTCGGATCATGGACTATGCCGCGGTTCACCGTGGACCCTGGGTGGTGGGCCGCGGGTGGTTCTATTCGGCGTTTCCCGGAGGCATGCCCACCGTCGAGGTGCTGGACCGGCTCGTTCCCGACCGGCCGGCGTACCTCGAGTCCTTCGACGCGCACACCGCCTGGGCGAACTCGAAGGCTCTCGAGGTCGCGGGCGTCGGGTCGACAGGCGTGCTCAAGGAGGCCGCGATGCTTTGCGTGACACGCCACATTCCGAGGTCGAGGGACCTGGATCTCGACGCCCTCCGGGCCGGGATGCGGGTGGCCGCCGCGCACGGAATCGGGTCGGTCCAGGAAGCCGGCGAGGGCCAGGACGAGCTCGAGCTGTGGACGGCGCTGCGGGACGCCGACGAACTGTCGCTCCGCGTGCGGCTGGCATTCGACATGGTGCCAGGGCTCGATCCGTCCACCCGGAAGCAACGTCTGGACGACTACGAAGCGCTTGCCCGACCCGGGCGAAACAACCAGTGGATCTCGACCGGAATCCTGAAGGCGTTCGCCGACGGGGTGGTCGAGTCACACACCGCGGCCATGCTCGACCCGTACGAGGGAATGACCGGGCGCGGTGAGCCCCTGTGGGCGGCCGATGAGCTCGCCGATGCGGTCCGAGCCGCCGACGCGCGTGGTTGGCAGGTCCAGGTACACGCGATCGGCGACGCGGCGATCCGACAGGCCCTCGACGCCTTCGCCTCCGCGACACCCGGGCGGAGGCATCGGATCGAACACATCGAGGCGCCATCGCCGCTCGACGTCCCGCGGTTCGCCGAGCTCGGCGTCATCGCGAGCATGCAGCCCCAGCACGCGGAGCCCAACCGGAACCTGTTCGACGTCTGGCTCCCGCACATCGGTGCGGAGCGGGCCGCTTATGGCTGGCCGTGGCGCTCCATCCTCCATTCCGGCGCCCGAATCGCGTTCGGCACCGACTGGCCGGTGGTGCCTCTCGACCCTGCGGCGAGCCTCCACGTCGCGATCACGCGGCAGACGCCGGCGGGCGAGCCGGCCGGCGGTTGGCTCCCCGACCAGCGATTAAAGCTCGCCGAAGCGCTTGCCGCGTGGACGTTTGGCGGCGCGTTTGCGGAGCACGCGGAGGATAGGAAGGGGACCCTGGCGGAGGGCAAGCTGGCCGACATCGCCGTGCTCGACCGCGACATCGTCACAGCACCCGCGACAGAAGTCGGTGACTTGAAGGTGAAGGCCACCATCGTCGGCGGCCGGCTCGTAT
>JBGPYE010000043.1:0-8633 GCA_041493095.1 Candidatus Dormibacteraceae bacterium | reverse complement strand
GGGGTGACGAAAGCTCATGGACGTTCAGGAGGCAGTGGCAGAAAGCCAAACAGTGGCCAATGCCGAGGACAATGGCGACGCCAAGCGTGACGGCCAGCGCAAGTTCACGATGGGCCCGAACGACAGCCTGGAAGGCAAGCTCGTCTACGACGGTCACGTCCATGTAGACGGCCACGCCGAGGGCGAGTTCCGGGTGACCGGGAACGTCGACGTCGCGTCGGGTGCGATGGCCAAGATCTCGATCGACGCCGCAAACGCCACTGTGAAGGGCACCGTCGAAGGCCCAGTCACGGTCAAGGACAAGCTCACGCTCGGCAAGAACGCCAAGCTCAGCGGCGACATCGTGGTCCGCAGGCTCCAGATCGAGGACGGCGCGAGCCTCAACGGCCACGTTCGAATGGGAGACGTTGAGCAGCACGCGTCCGGCGGCTAAGGACCGCAGCTCCGCACCGGCGGGAAATGGTTCCGACGGCGACCATCGCTCGTTAGTCCTGGGTCCGCGCGACCGGCTGATCGGTCAGCTGTACGTCGAGGGCGACCTGCGTGTGGTCGGAACAGTGGAGGGCGCGCTTGAGGTCACCGGCAGCGTTGAGATCGACGAGGGCGGCAGTGTCACGGGACCTGTGACGGCACACGACCGGCTTGTGGTCGGTCGGGCGGGCTCGTTGAAGGGCGACGTGCGGGTGGCGCGACTGGTCGTGCAGGATGGCGCCACGTTCAGCGGCAATGTCTCCATGGGCAAGCCGGTGGCCGCTACCCCGACAAAGCCAGTCGAACCGGTCAAGGAACTCGATCCGCTCAAAGCCCCAGAGCCGGTCAAGGCGCTGGAGGCAGTCAAACCGCCCGAGCCGATCAAACTGCCACAGGCGGGCAAACCCTCCGGGACAAAGCCAAAGCGCCGCTAGCGCTTTTTCGCGGTCGCCTTCTTGGCGGAGGTCTTGCTCTTCGGGGCCTTCGGCGGCATGGCGCGAGTAACGGCGAGCGACCGCTTGATCAGGGCCAACGCCGGCGCGGACTTGGCGCGCCAGTCTCCCGGCACCATCACGTACCCACCCATCTTGTGACCGGCCATCGGCTCGAAGTCTCGGCCGCCCTGCTTCTTGACCCCCGAGATTTCCGCCTCAGGCAGCCTGACCACCAGCGCATCGCCGAAAAGGCCGCAGAACATGTTCCCGTTCACGAAGGCGGAGAGCTGTCCGAACATCGGCTTCAGCGTGATGGCCGGTTCATCGGGCACCAGCCTGGTGAACGCGGCCTTGGCGTCCTCGCTTGGCCTGGGCAGCTTCATCGCTCCGCGTTCCATATTGCCAATGCCCATTTTGTGCCTTATCGTCTGCTGCGATGGGCGGAAATCGCGCGCTGGCGCGCCGCATTTTCGAGTATGGGGTCTACCTGGTGGGTGCCCTGGTCGTCGTCCAGGTGCTGCTGGCGGGTCTCGGCGTGTTCGCCAGCGCCGAGTTTTTCATGTGGCACGGCGCGAACGCCACCCTTGTCTTATTTGTGCCGTTGCTGCTGATCCTGGTCGGGTGGTATGGCGGGGTCCCCGTGCGCACGCGCCTGTTGATGGCGGCGATCTCTGGCCTGGTGATACTGCAGGGTCTGCTGCTCATCCCTTATCGCTCCCAGGTAGAGGGTCCACTTCGCGCCATCGCCGGACTTCACGCCGCAAACGCGCTGTTGATCTTCTGGGTCTCGCTGCTTCTCGTCGACCGTGTGAGGGCAGCTAGCAAGTCTTAGCGCGTCCTGTACTCGGCCGGATTGGGTTGGTAGGCTAGCGTTCCCATGGCCGTCTCCACGGAGGAGCGCCGCATTGTCACAGTCCTTTTCGCCGACATGGCGGGATCCACTGCGCTAGGCGAAGAGCTGGATCCGGAGGAGATGCGCCGGCTTCTGACGCGCTACTACGCCCTCGCCCGTGAGACCGTCACGGAGCACGGCGGGACGGTGGAGAAATTCATCGGCGACGCGGTCATGGCCGTGTTCGGCCTGCCCACGGCCCACGGTGACGATCCCGACCGCGCGGTGGCCGCCGCGCTCGCAATGCGCGATCGCATCCGTGCGGACGAGTTGTTGAGCGGGCGCCTCGCGATCCGTTTCGGCGTCAGCACGGGCGAGGTGGTGGCCAGCCGCGACCAGTCCGCGGGGGACTTCCTGATCACCGGAGACGCGACCAACGTCGCCGCACGCCTACAGCAGGCCGCCGAACCTTGGGCGATCCTCGTCAGCGACCGCACCGTGCGGGCCTCTTCGCACGCCTTCGACTTCGGTGATGAAGTCCAGGTCCCGGCCAAGGGCAAAGCGATTCCAGTCGTCGCACGCGAGGTGGTTGGTCCTCGCAAGACCAGGTCGCAGCGGCGAGTGAGCCTGCCGCTCGTCGGCCGCGAGAACGACCTCGCGCAGCTGCAGCTCACCGCGCGACGGTCCATCACCGAACGACGGCCGTCGATGGTCAGCGTGATCGCCCCGGCCGGCACAGGCAAGACGCGCCTGGTCGAGGAGTTCCTAGACTGGCTTCCTTCGCTGACGCCGAACGCCGTGGTGGCAACCGCTCAATGCCTTCCATATGGCCAGCAGCTCACGTACTGGCCGATGCGGCAGGTTCTTTTCACGCTCGCTGGCGCCAATGAAGACGCAACGCCCGCCGCAGTGCGGGAGGCGATTGGTGCCTGGCTGCGCGGCCTCGGAGTTGAGGAAGCTGAGCGCGACACCAAGCTTCTCGCCGCGACGATCGGCGAGGCCGGCACAGAGGGCGTGGACAGAGACATGCTGTTCGCCGCCTGGCGTTCCGCTCTCGGGGCGGTGGCGCGCCGCACGCCGCTCGTGATCGTGTTCGAAGACCTCCACTGGTCCAGCGACAGCCTGCTCGACCTCGCCGAGTTCGTGATGCAGCCCCGTGGCGACGCGGCGGTCCTCATGATCGTGCTCGCCCGACCCGAGCTTCTCGATCGCAGGCCGGCATGGGGAGGAGGAAGGCGGAACCACCTGGCCATCGCGCTCGAGCCGCTTGGCGATACCGCGATCGCCGACCTCGTGCGGCACCTCCTCGACACCGATGCGCCGGACGTCATCGCGCTGGTGGCCGAGCGATCGGAGGGAAATCCGTTCTACGCCGGGGAGCTGGTGCGCGCGTACCTCGACCACGGCTCGCTGGAGCGCCTGCCGGACACCGTGCAGGCCACGGTGCTGGCTCGGCTTGATCTTCTTCCTCCGATGGAACGCCGGGTCCTGCAGCTGGGCAGCGTGTTCGGTCGGGCGTTCAGAGCCGCCGGTGTGGCAGCGCTGGAGACAGGTCTCGCTGCGCAAGCCCACGAGCTCTGCGAGAACCTCACCGACCGCGACCTAATCCGACCCGCAGACAGCGACCGCTTTGCATTTCGTCACATCCTCATCCAGGAGGTCGCTTACAGCACCCTTCCGCGTTCGGAGCGTGCACGGCTGCACGCGGAGGCAGGACGCTGGGTCGAAGCCTCAAGCGAAGGGCGCGAGGTGGCTGTGGCCGAGATCCTCGCGTTCCACTACCGCGAAGCCGCAGTGTTGAAGACAGCGCTCGATCCGAGCTCGGAGACCACAAGCCAGAGCCGCCGGCTCGCGGCGGTTTGGTTGGGTAAAGCAGCTGAGATCGCGGCCGCGGCCGGCGCGACTCCGGAAGCGGTTAGACATATCCGCGCCTCATTTGACTTCGTCGATCCGAGTCTGCGCCCGCGCCTTCATGAATGGATCGGTGACATGACGGGCGGCGACAGCGGCCTGGAGGAATATCGGCTCGCGCTAGAAGGCTACGAGCAGATCGGCGCTCCGGTCGATGACCAGCTGCGAGCCCTCGCGGGCATGTTGATGGTCTCCACCCGTTGGTCCGGATCGATCGGTGACCGCCCGTCAGACGAGTGGATGAGCGACCTGCGCACGCGTGGGCGCGCGTTGTTCGTGCGGGCACAGGATCGCCGAGCGAAAGGCCGTCTTCTGGCCGCAGACGCTTTCTATCCCTTCTGGGTCCAGGGCGTGCGCGATCCCACCCTGGCGGAGATCGATGAGGCCAACCAGAAGGCGAACCAGGCGCTTGAGATCGCGACCGAGCTCGACGCCCCGGAGCTCGCGAGTCTTGCGCTCGATGCCATCGCTGGGACCGCCCAGGCGCTCAACGATTGGGTCAAGGCGCTCGAGGCGAGTCAAAGAAGGCTCGCTTTCGAAGATCGCATCGGCCTGTACGAGCGCCTCGACGCCTACTCGATGGTGGCCTGGATGTCGTACCTCATTGGCGACCTTGTCACAGCCGATCGCCATTCAGCCGAGATGGCCGCCCGTCTCCTTCCTGGCCAGGCTCCCTATCCGGCCTTGCATCTCTTTGCCTGGCGGGCCGTGACGCTGAACACACTAGGTCGCTGGGATGAAGCGGTCGCGATGTTCTGGCGTGCGATGGAAGCATGGAACGACGCCGGTCGCCACGCCGCGGGGTATGGACTGCGTGGGTTCGCGACGGGCCTCGACATTGGTCGCGCACGTGGCGATTCCCGACTCGTCGGGGCGGCGACAGACGCAATGGAATCGATCCTCGCGCGGTTTCCGGCCCACTACTTCAGCCACGTCTGGGTCACATACATCCAGGGTGAGGTCGGGTTCACGGAAGATGAGCTGTACCTGACCAAGAACTCGCCTTCGGAGATGGTGGAGCGGAGGCTGAACCTGGCCTGCGACCGCCGCGCGGCGATGTCGCGCCCGGCCCTCGAGGCCGGGCTAGAGAAGGCCCGAAAGACGGGTGTTCCGATACTCGAGGCGCAGTTCCACCGGGCGCTGGCCCTTGCGGGCCAGGACGCTGCTCAGATGTCAGCCGCTATCGAGATCTGGGAGCCGATGGGCGCGCTGCCGCACCTCGGCCGGGCGCATGCCGAGCGAGGCCTCATAACGGGGGATCAGGTAGAGATGAACGCCGGGCTCTCGGCGCTGAAGAAGCTTGGCGATGTGAATTACGTTGACAACTTCACCGCGCTGGTCTAAGGAGTGAGCAGCCGGTGATTGTTGGTGTTGATCTTGCACGGGCTCAAGCGACCGTTCGGGGATGGGCCGGCGTTGGTAGTTCGTGACGTGGTGAGAAACGTCTTCAGCCGACTAGGAATGGTCGGAGCGATCCTGCTCGTGAGCGCGCTGATCTTTGGTGCGCTCGCGGGTGGGGTTGTCGTCCAGCGATTGAACTCGACTCCGACCGCTTCGAGCGAGCAGGACCGCAGTGACGAGGCCGGCGACAAGAGCCCGCCGAAAACGAAGAACAAGCGCCCGAACAACGGCCATCACGACACCAAGGAGTCCGACGACTCGCAAGACAAGGACGCTTGACATAACCTTAAGCGGTCTTTACGATCCGGCCCGATGACCGAGCAGGACCCAAGCCAGAACCCAGCCGACGCCCCAGTCGACCCGCTGTTCACCCACCCGGCATCGCCATTCCTTCAAACGGAGGCGCCCGCGCCGGTCGCCTTCGCGTCGCCCCCTCACCCGACACCGCCCGCGGCGATCTACTCCACGTGGGTCACCTACCGGACCCAGATCGAGTTCGGCCTGGCGATGCTGGCGTACCTGATGGTCTTGGTCGGGTCTGTCACCGTCGTGCAAGCCAACCCGCAGGCGGATTGGCGTTACTACGTGGCACTGCTCCCTGTTGCACCGGCAGGCTTCGTGATCTGGCTTTTCGTGCGGGCGCTGGCTCGGCTTGACGAGCTCCAGAAGAGGATCCAGATGCAGGCGTTCGGTTTCTCACTCGGGGCCACCGCGCTGATCACCTTCGGATACGGATTCCTCGAGGGTTCGGGGATGCCACATTTGAGCTGGACGTACGTCCTGCCCCTCATGGCGTTGCTCTGGGGAGCGGGGACGGCGATCTTCACCTGGCGGTACCGATGAAGAACCGCCTGCGGACCCTCCGGGCGGAGCTGGCGTGGTCGCAGGCCGAGCTCGCGGAGCACCTGGGAGTGTCGCGACAGACGGTGAACGCGATCGAGACGGGCAAGTACGACCCGAGCCTCCCTCTGGCGTTCTCTTTGGCCCGAACGTTCAAGCGCCAGATCGAAGAAATTTTCGACGCGGAACCGATCCGAACCTAGCCTGCCGGTTTCGGAACGCGGCCTTAGACTCTCGGCGGTGCGGAGCCAGCGCGAGGACCTGATTGCTTTTGCCGTCATAGCCGGCACGATCCTGACCGCGTGCCAGAGCCCCGCGGTACGGCCCGCCGCTGCCGTCTCCAGCCCGGTCCGCGTGGTTGAGCAGCAGCCTGTGCCCAGCACCGCTCCCGACCTCGGCAGCCTCGACGAGGACGTCGGTTCAGTGGTCGTGGTCTCGTGGCGCGGCAGCGACATCAACCCCGGGGTGCGCTCGCTGCTGGATGACGGTCGTGTCGGAGGCGTGCTCCTGTTCGCATCGAACTTCAACGGACCGGCCGGCCTTGCCTCTTTGACCGATCGCCTGCATGCGCTCTCCACCGGCGCGTGCCTCGACCACCCAATCCTCGTCATGCTCGACCAGGAAGGCGGCCAGGTGACTCGCGTGCAGGCCGACTTCGCTCCGCCGTCTCAGCTGATCGCGGGATCAGGAGGCGCCGATCACGTCCGTGCCCTCGAGCGCGCGTCAGCTGCCGGCCTGCACCAGCTCGGAGTCGGCCTAGACCTGGCCCCAGTCGCCGATGTGCGTACCAACGCTGGCGACCAGATCATCCTCGACCGCTCCTTCGGGTCCAACCCGGCGATCGTCTCGCCGCTGGTCGGAGCCGCGGTGCAGGGGCTGCACGACGGTGGGGTGGGGGCGACCCTGAAGCACTTCCCCGGGCTTGGCGGAGCAGCAGGCGACCCGCACGTCGCGATTCCAACCGATTACGAAACGGAGGCCCAGTGGCAGCGCATCCAGATGCCGTCGTTCCAGGCAGGGATCGCGGCGGGCGCCGACGCGGTGATGACGACTGCCGTCTACGTGCCCGGCCTCGGCGGCGGCACCACGCCGGCGATGTTCTCCGCTTCTGTGGTCGGCCGCTTGCGCACCCAGCTCGGCTTTAGCGGCGTCATCGTCACGGACTCTTTGAGCATGGGTGGTGTCGGCGCGCGGTACTCGCTGCCGGAGGCGGCGGTGGCCGCCTTTGCCGCGGGCAATGACATGGTCCTGCTCGGCAATGGCGATCCCGGCTACGAGGCAGAAGCGATGGCGGCCGTGCGCGCCGCGGTGGTGTCCGGTCGTCTGGACCGCGTGGCACTTCATCAATCGGCAATACGTGTGAACCAGCTTCGCGACCGGTGGGGCCGGCGCTTTGTGCACTGCAGGGCGGTGAAGGTCACGTGACGGGGCGGGTTATCATCTTCCCTCTGGCCGAGCGGGAGTAGCTCACTTGGTAGAGCGCGACCTTGCCAAGGTCGAGGTAGCGGGTTCGAAGCCCGTCTCCCGCTCCAGCTTTCTCTCAGTCAATGCCGGAACGAGCGGCGCGCGAAGAACGTGCGTCCTGGATGGTCACGATCACGACTCGACCCGCTTCTTCGAGATGCACGTAAACGATCAGCATCCAGCGCCATGGTCCCAGCACGAAACGGAAGCCTGACCACTGCCCTCCCAGCTCCGGACCGAGTCGGGGAAAGCGGCCGAGCGGGCGCACGGCTCGCTTAAACCTCTGTTTGGTGTTTTTGGCCAGGCTATGAGTCCGGATCAATCGCTCCAGGTCGGCCGCTGCCGTCCTCGAGACTTCGACCCGCGCCAAGCTCGTTAAAAGTCGTCCAGGTTAACAGTGCGGCCAGTCCGGGCGTCCTCAAGACCTTGATGGGCCCGCTCCAGTGCCCCAGGCAGGCCATCCAATAGGGCGGCCACGTGGCGCGGATCAGGGTCGGCTTCGTCGAGCGCTTGTGAAAGAAGTGATCGCGCAAGCGTGCCCTCATTCACGTGCGTTCGCTCAGCCAATTTGGCTAGCTTGGTTGCGTAGGCCGGATCGAGTGTGACGTTGAGACGCCGATTGGGGTCGGGCATGAGATGATCGTACACGAATCAGCACGTTACGTGCACATCACGTCCCGGTGGGATTTGTTGGCTGGCGGTCGGAGAAATGCTCAGTGCCAACCCCCAGGTACCTCCATCCCATTTCTTCGCCTTCATGTCGAACACATACGGGGCCAACCAGGCACTGGCAGTCAGACGTTTGGCTGATCAACATCGCAGCGTCGTGTCACTCGCCACGCTGATCAAGAATCTGCGGAAACATGCTTCGGAGATCACTTCCGAGTGGTGGGTTGGACTCCAACCGAATTCAGACATGTGCGATTTCGGGCCTTTCGCGGTGTCACGCGTCGACTCGTCCTGTCGGCTTGTGTGGTGTCGACTCACTTTTCGCACCTTCAAACCCGGGTCACGGTCATTCGATGGGCAAGCTTCACGGCGCCGAAATGGGGCATGTCAACTGTGATGAGCTCTTCCATCCGATGTCGCTCTGCGAGCGCCAATAGCAAAGCATCTACATAGGAGAGACGCAACTGGCTGTAACGCTCGAGGATTGCCGCCGCCCGCTGATGGTTGCTCTCCTCTGTTGGCAGCAGCTCGATTCCGCTCTCCTTTGCCCAGCGCAGAACAACCAACGCTGCCTCGGCTGAGCGCGCCGGTGCGATGCGCATGCGAAACAG
>JBGPYE010000204.1:0-4007 GCA_041493095.1 Candidatus Dormibacteraceae bacterium | reverse complement strand
GAGGTCTACGTGATGGTGGGCGACGGCTCGTACCTGATGATGGCGCAGGAGATCGTGACCTCGATCCAGGAGCGCCTGAAGCTGACGGTGGTGCTGGTCGACAACGAGGGCTTCGCCTCGATCGGCGGTCTGTCGCGATCCAAGGGGATGGTCGGCTTCGGCACGCGCTACCAATATCGATCTGACGGGTCGCTCGGAGACGATGCGGCGCACAAGGACGGCGAGCCTCTGCCGGTGGACCTTGCGCTCAACGCGCAGGGTCTTGGCGCGCACGTGATCCGCGCCCGCAACATCGAAGAGCTGCGGGACGCGTTGGTCGCGGCGAAGGGCGTCGATCGCACCGTCGTCATCCACATACCGATCGATCGCTACGAAGGCGTGCCGAGCTACGACAGCTGGTGGGACGTCCCGGTCGCCGAGGTCAGCGAGTCGGCCGAGGTCAAAAAGGCGCGCGAAGAGCACGAGCGCGGCATGACCCGCCGGCGCTGGCACATTTGAGCCGCCTCGTCGTCCGCCGCTCGCCACCGGGTGCGGACGGCCGGTTGGTGTCGGTGACGCGCGAATCCGCGGGCTGGTCATACGTGGGCTTCGACGTATACCGCCTGCAGCAGGGCGCGCGGATCGAGCGATCCACCGGCGGGCAGGAGGTTTGCGCCGTCATGCTGTCCGGCCGCGCCGACATCGCCTTTGGTGGAAAGGAGTGGCGCGCCGTCGGCTCGCGCACCAGCGTTTTCGAGGGCGCTCCCGACGCGGTCTACGCGCCGCCCGGCGGCACGATCGAGGTCATCGCGGCCAGCGAAACCTGCGAGGTCGCGCTGTGCTGGGCACCCGCTACGCATGGCCCAGCTGCAGCGCTGATGCCGGCATCGGATGTAAGGCCCTTCAAGCGAGGTTCCGGCCGCACCGAGCGGACCATCCACAACATCCTCATGGAGGACCGGCCCGCCGAGTTGCTGCTCGTGACCGAGGTGCTGACGCCTGGCGGCAACTGGTCGAGCTATCCACCGCACAAGCACGACACCGACGACCCGCCGAACGAGACCTACCTGGAGGAGACGTACTACCACCGGATGGCACGGCCCGAAGGGTTCGCGGTGCAGCTCTTGTACACCGACGACCGCTCGCTGGACGAGGCGATCCAGGTGCGCGACGGAGACGTCGTCCTGGTCCCCCGCGGCTACCATCCGGTCGCCGCCGGGCCGGATTACGACCTCTACTACCTCAACGTGATGGCGGGTCCGCGCCGGCGCTGGCTGGTGACCACCGACGCCGATCATCGCTGGCAGCTGGACTGACCCCATGGGCGGTGGCGGTAAGGCCTAGCGGGGGGCCAAAGATCGGCGCCTGATCAGGCTATGGGCCGAATACCATTGGCCCATCATGGCGGCTCCTAATGACGCTGCCCCTCCCGCACGACGACCGCCAACCATCCTCGACGTCGCCTCTCGAGCGGGCGTTTCAAAGTCGACGGTTTCGAACGTGGTGCGCGGCTTGCCCGGAGTGTCCGAGGCGACGCGCGGCCGCGTTCGGTTGGCGATCGACCAGCTCGGTTACCGCCCCAACGTACTCGCCCGCCAGCTCGTGCAGCAGCGGACGAGCATCCTCGGCGTCGTCGTCGGCGACCTGGCCAACCCGTTCTTCGCCGAAATGGCGAAGTCGGTGGAGAGGCATGCTGCCTCGCGTGGATACACAGCCATGTTCTGCAACACTGAGGGGGACAGCCAGAGCGAGCTAACTGGCGTCGAAACGCTGCTCGAGTACCGGGTCGCCGGCATCGTCTTCCTCGCTTTCTCGGGCGATTCGCGGACGATGCAGGAGACGCTTGAGCACCAGGTGCCGGTCGTGTTCCTCAGCTGCAGGGCCGACTGGGGCGATGTCGTCTCTGTGGACGACGTGCGCGGAGGCAAGCTCGGCGCGAACCACCTCATAGAGGCAGGTCACCGGCGGATCGCATATATCTCGATTCCAGAGCTGGAGGATGGGTCCGACTTTGCGCGTTGGCAGGGCTATAGCGAAGCTCTCACCGAGTCGGGTCTTGGCCCGCCCATAAGGATCAGCTGGTCGGCGCCTTCGGACCACGCGAGGGTGGACGGCGTGGAGCGCAAGCTGCTCGACGTCTTCTCTGGCCCGACCCGATCAACCGCGGTGGTAGCGTCCAACGACGTGGCTGCGATTTCCCTCCAGGAATTCGCGGATCGAGTGAGCCTTCGCGTTCCCCAGGACCTTTCGATCGTGGGTTTCGACGACGTCCCGATGGCCGGCCTCGCCCGCATCGCCCTGACCACAGTCGCCCAGCCCATGGATGAGCTGGCCAAGCTCGGTATCGCCACCATCGCCGACCGCATCGAGCGCAAGTTGAAAGGGCCGCCGAGGACGACCCTGGTGGGCGTGCGCCTGGTGACGAGGATGTCCACCTCGCCTCCTTCCACCGACAGCTAGCTCGCGGGAGGTTCGGGGCGTCAGAGTTCAAGTGAGCCGCGGCGCCAACCCAATAAGCTTTTGCCGATGAGGATTGCCCTCGGCAACATCTTCTCCTGGCTCGTCACCGCTCTTTTCGGCGTGATCACGCTCGGGCTTGCGTTTGAGAGCTGGGCGCTGCTCACGGGTAACAGGCCAATCTCCGACTACATCCGGCCGGCAGTCCACTCGTACCCGGGCTACGCGTTCGTGATCGCCATCGTGATCGGCGTCCTTCTCGGGCATTTCCTGTGGGGCCCGCAGTCAGGGCGAACATCGCCGCCGGAGCAGCCGAAGTGAACTTCAGCGCCGATGCCATCCTGGCCTTGATCGCGACAGTGGGTGCGCTGATCGCGTTCCTGTTGATGCTCGAGGAATCGATCGCCTTGGGTAAGGGAACGGACCCGATGAGCAACCAGGTGCGCTCGCTGTTGCGCCGCTTTCCGCGCTTCACCTATGCGCTCGCGGTCGTGATCGGGATGGTGCTCGGCCACCTTCTTTGGCCGTAGACACATCCGTCCTCGCGCAGACGGCGCCGAGGTCGCAGTGGGTCGGGACCGCTATGGTGCTGGCGTCCGCGACCGCCTTCGGAAGCCTTGCGATTTTCGCGAAGCTGGCCTATGCAGCCGGACTCGGTACCGTGCAGACGCTGGCATTTCGCTTCCTGCTCGCCGCGATCGGGATGTGGATAGTCTCGATGGTCATCGGCCAGAACCCGCTGCGCCTCCAGCGCAAACAGCTCATGACGCTTTTTGGATTGGGGGCGATCGTCTACACCGGCCAGTCGCTGACCTACTTCATCGCGTTGCGGTCGCTGCCCGCATCGCTCGTCGTGCTAATCGCATACATCTATCCAAGCCTCGTCGTGCTGGCCGGATGGTTGTTCTTGCGGCGCTCCGTCTCGGTATGGCATTGGGTTGCGCTGGCGGCGAGCTTCGCCGGCGTCGCGATGCTGGTCGGAGGCGCGCGGTTCCAGCTCTCGTGGGCTCTGGTTTTCGCGATTGCGTCGCCCATGATCTACACCGGTTACATCCTGATCGGAGAGCGGGTGATGAGCTCGGCGCCTGCGGTGGCGGCCAGCGCCGTGATCATGAGCGGGGCGGCGATTGCGTTCTGCGTGCTCGCCGCGCTCAACCACGAGCTTGCCGTGCCTCGAAACGCGAGTGGTTGGGCGGTCGGTGTGGGGATCGCAGTTTTTCCGACGATGGTTGCGATCTCCTTGTTCATGGCCGGCCTGCCTCGAGTGGGCGCCGCCCGTGCCGCCCTGCTCAGCACGTGGGAGCCGGTGGTCACGGTCCTGCTTGCCGTGCTGATCCTCGGCGACCGGCTCTCGGTCGTGCAGGTGATCGGAGGCGTGCTCGTGATACTGGCCGTGCTCCTCGTCCAGGCCGCGCACCTGTGGCGGCCGGGACTGCAGAACGCCCTGAAATAGGAGGCTGATCGGGCTCGGGTCGCCCCCCACCCAAACCCACCCCCTGCGGGGGAGGGGATAAGCTCAACTGCGTTTGATGACGATGACGGAGATGTCGTCGGCGGCGCGATCGATGCGG
>JBGPYE010000149.1:0-5052 GCA_041493095.1 Candidatus Dormibacteraceae bacterium | reverse complement strand
CAGTCGCGCAATCGCCCGCAGGATGGTCGTTTTACCGGCGCCGTTGGGTCCGATGAGGGCGAGCCACTCACCCGAGCTGATGTCCAGGTCCAGCCCGCTGACGACAACCTCCGACTCATAGGCGATCGCGACGCCGCGCAGCACAACATCGTTCAAAGTGCGGCGGCCCTGGTCGATCGCATCACGACGATGAAGAATGGGGCGCCGACCAACGCGGTGATCACCCCGATCGGCAGCTCCGCCGGCGCCGCGACCATCCGCGCGGCCGTGTCGGCCAGGACGAGAAACGCGGCGCCGAAGAGCAGCGACAGCGGTATGACGACCCGATAGCTTCGGCCCACGAGGAGCCGCACCGTGTGCGGAACGATGATGCCTACAAATGCGATCGTGCCGGCGATCGCTACCACGGCCGCAGTGCCCAGCGTCGCCGCGATGACGACGATCAGCCGCACGCGCCGTGCAGAGATGCCGAGGCTCGTGACCTCTTCGTCCCCGATGCTCAGTGCGTCCAGCAGGCGGCGGTGAAGAAGGATCACGACGACACTGAGGACCACATACGGCAGCACTAGGAGGACGCCCTCCCAACCAGCAGTCACCAGGCGCCCGAGAATCCATGAATAGATCTGGCGCACGCTGTTGGTCTGCGACTGCTGGATGTAGGTCTGGATCGCATTGAAGAACGCCGCGATCGCCACGCCCGCAAGAATTAGACCGGTCGTGTTCCTCAACCCGGTTACGGTCCGGCCCAGCGCGTAAGCGCCGGCCACAGCGGCCCCCGCCCCGATGAAGCCCGCGAGCGGCACGACGTTGACCCCGATCAGCGACGACCCGGGCGCGAACGCGATCGCCAGCGTCGCTCCGAGATTGGCGCCGGCTGCTGCGCCCAACAGGTATGGGTCGGCCAGCGGGTTGCGGAACGCGCCCTGGTAGGCGGCGCCGGCCGTCGCCAGCATCGCGCCGACGACGGCGCCCAGGACGACCCTCGGGATGCGCAGCGACCACAGGATCGACGCCTGCGCGGGGTCGACCGCAGACGGAGCGATCAGCGCCTGCAGGACCGTCCCCAGACCGATATGGGCCGGCCCGACCAGCACTCCCAGGACCATCGCGCCGAGAAGCACGACCGCACCCACCACCGCCCACAACCACGGCAGGTGCGGGAGTCCCTGGAGCACCGCGACCGGCGCAGCTCCCGCCGGCCGGGAGAAACGACCAAGGATCTGCATCAGGCCGCCTGCTGCCCAAGCTGCTTGACGTGCGGTGCCAGCGAGCGCACGAAGTCGACCACTCGCGGCCCCCAGCGCGACGCAATGTCGTCGTCGACACCGATCACCTGGCCCGTCTTGACGGCGGCGATCGAGCTCCAGCCCGGCCGCGCCGAAACTGTGCCGAGGTTCTGATGGCAGCACTTCGTATCGGCGAGCACGATGACGTCGGGGCTGGACGCGACGATGTACTCGGCCGACAGCTGCGGGTAATCGCCCGCCGAAGCCTTGGCGCCGTCGGCGATGTTCTTCAGGCCTAAAAGCGCATAGACCTGGCCGATGAACGTGGCCGAGGTCGCCGAGTAGTAGGTGTCATCGAGCTCGTGATAAACCTTGAGCTGCCTCGCCCCCTTTGGAATCGATGCCACGATGGCCGCGAGGTCGTCGCGCATCTTCTTCTCGAGCGAAGTTGCTTCCGCGACGCGGCCAGTCGCCGCGCCCAGCTGCTGGATCTGCTTGTACGACTCGTCGAGATTCTTCGCTGCGGTTTCGATGAGGACGGGGATGCCGAGGGCGTCGAGTCCGTGGACCAGGCCGGCGGTGTCGTCAACCGCGACCACGAGATCGGGGCTGTACGAGGCGATCGCCTCGATGTTGGGCTGGAAGCCCGAGAGCTTCGTCATCGGCGCGCTGGCGGGATAGTTCGACTGGTCGTCCACGGCGACGACCTGGGTGCCGGCATTGATCGCGAAAAGCATCTCGGTTGCAGTCGGCGAAAGCGACACGATTCGATGCGGCTGCTTGGTGATCGTCACGCTGGTCCCGTTGGTCCCTGTGATGGTCACCGGAAAACGCGCCGTCCCGGATGTCGAGGGCGTCGACGGCGCCGGGCCGCACGCCGCCACGGCGATGGTCATGGCGGCGGTCACGGCCAGCCAGATGTGATGCCTCTGCATCTCGGAATCCTCCTGCGGCAATGACCCCACATCGCCTGGGATGCCTCGCCGCAAAAGGCACCCCCACTGATCCGCGCAAGTGGGAAGTCATGCCCAACGGACCGGTCTCCTGGCTTGTGGATCACAGCATCCCGGCTGCCTTCCCAAGGTGTTCGCCTCAGTGGCCGCTAGCCGGTAGCTCCCCACTCACAGTTGCGCGACAGCGCCGGATTCGCACCGGCTTCCTCTCGTCCGTGAGCTATTCAGTTGTGCGACCTATTATGCGCGGCGTCCGTCTGCCGATCTGAAACCCCGGCCTCGTCGAATGTCGCCATCTCGTTGAGGATCCGAACCGCCGCCTCCAGCAAGGGGAGCGCCGGCAGGCCCGCCGCCGGTAGTCACGCCACCTTGGAGGCCAGATCGCTCAATACAGCCCCGAGCACTCGACTGAACGTTGGGTAGGGGTGGATGACGTCGGCCAGGTCGCGCAGCGGCGTGCCGGCTTTGACGGCGAGCACGAGCTCGCCGAGGACCTCGCCGGCCCGCGGCGTGACCAGTGTTGCCCCGATGAGGACGCCGCGCTCGCGGTCGGCGACGAGCTTGATCACGCCGCCGTGAAAGTCGTGGATGTAACCCCGAGCCGCCTCACCCGGATCCGCGGTCGCGACGACGACGTCGATTCCATGCGCCTGAGCCAGAGCCTCTGAGAGTCCAACCGACGCGACCTCCGGGTCGCTGAAGGTGACCCTCGGCACCGCGAGGTGGTCGGCCCGTGCGTCCTGCCCGCGCAGCCGACGCGCGACGATCTGGCCGTGGTAGTAGGCGAGATGGGTGAAGCCGCCCAGCCCGGTGACGTCGCCTGCCCCATAGACGTCCGCGCGGGCCTCGAGGGTCACCGGGTCGACCTTCAACCACCCGCGGTCGGTCTGGGCGAGGCCGGCCGCGCTCCAGGCTTCGAAGTTGGGACGGCGGCCCGTGGCGACCAGCAACCGGTCTGCTGAAACAATCGCCCCAGACTTCAAGTGGACCACCGTCGCCAAGCCCTGTTTTTCGACCGCCACGCACGGATCGCCCACGATCAGGGTGATCCCATCGGCCTCGAGGTGCGCCCGCAGGGCGGCTCCCGCTTCAGGCTCCTCGAGCGCAAGAAACCGGGGTCCGGCTTCGATCACGGTCACCTTCGAGCCGAGCCGGGCGAACGCCTGGCCCAGCTCGATCCCGATCGCCCCGCCTCCAAGCACCGTCAGCGACCCCGGCAGCTCGCGCGGCACGGCGGCCTGCCGGTTGGTCCAGAACTCGACGGTGTCCAGGCCGGGAATCGGAGGGATGGCCGCCGTGCCCCCGTTGGCGATCACCACCGCCTTGCGGGCGATCAACTGCTCGCCGCCGACTTCGACCGTACGCAGGTCGACGAGCTTGCCCTCGCCCCGAAAGAGCCTGGCCCCCGTCGCCTCGAGCGCCGCGGCCGGCCGCGTGTCGTCGAGGTCGCGCGCCATCCACAGCACTCGCTTGGAGACTTTCGGGAAGTCCACGTCCCACTCCACGCGCGAGGCGGCGAGCTTCCGTGCACTGCCCGCCTCTTCCAGCGTCTCGCCCGAGCGCAAGAGAGTCTTCGACGGCACGCATCCCCAGTAGGGGCACTCACCGCCAACCAGCTCACGCTCCACCACCGCCAGTGAAATGCCACTTCCCTTGAGGCCGCCCGCGATGGCCTCGCCGGCGACACCTCCGCCAAGGCACACGACGTCAAATTCCTGTGGCAACCTGCTCACCTCCATCAGTGCTCGCGCGCCTCAGCGATTCCAGCAAGGAAGTCGCCGTGAAAGTTCCGACGTAGTTATCGCCATCGAAGACCGACACGCGCTCGGTCGGGCTCGCGAGAGCGGCCGCGAAGGCTTCGGTCAGCGTGCTCGTGAGCTGGACGCGTGGCTCGCCGCGCGCGGGGCCCGCTGCAGGATGCTCGAGCGTTCGCGGGTCGATGGTCACGACCGACATGCGGCGCACGAGGCGTTCGCGCCCGAGAAACTCCGCGACGTAATCGCTGGCGGGCCGCGTCAGGATCGTCTCGGGCGTGTCGTACTGCGCGATTTTCGCCTGCATCTGCATCAAACAGATCCGATCGCCCACCAGCACCGCTTCGTCGATGTCGTGCGTGACGAAGACCACCGTCTTGCGCATCGAACGCTGGATGTTGATGAACTCATGCTGCAGCCGCTCCCGCGTGATCCGGTCGACCGCGCCAAACGGTTCGTCCATCAAGAGGATGGGTGGGTCGGCGCCGAGGGCGCGCGCGAAACCAACCCTCTGGCGCTGCCCGCCCGAGAGCTGATGCGGATAGCGGTCCCGATACTCGCCCGGGTCGAGGCCGACCAGCTGCAGCAGCTCTTCGACGCGCGCTTTGATTCGGGCCTTGTCCCACTGCCACAGCCGCGGCACGGTGCCGACGTTCTCACCGACGGTCATGTGTGGAAAGAGACCCGTCTGCTGGATGACGTAGCCCATCCGCAGGCGCAGGTGCGCAGGTTCGATCTTGCTCGTGTCCTCGTCGTCGACCAGGATCCGGCCGCGGTCCGGATCGGTGAGCCGGTTGATCATCCGCAGCGTCGTCGTCTTGCCGCAGCCTGACGGTCCGATCAAGACGCAGGTTTGGCCCGTGGGGATGTCGAGGGTCAGGTCCAGCACGGCGTTGGAGCCGCCGGGGAACTCCTTGCTCACATTCTCCAAGCGGATCACCGCGTCATTTACCGTAATCGAATGGGGAGCCGGATATTCCTGGACGTCGTCGACCCGTGGATCAACTGGGACTGGCTGTGGGCGCACATCCCGCTGGTGCTCGACGACCTCCAGCAGCACGTCCTCCTCACGGCGATCGCAGTTGTCGCCGGCCTTGCCATCTCTCTGCCGCTCGGCAT
>JBGPYE010000285.1:0-2025 GCA_041493095.1 Candidatus Dormibacteraceae bacterium | reverse complement strand
CGCTGGTCGGCGGGCGGCCTGGCGTGCTGCACGGCAGCTTCTCGTACCTGCTCCAGGACGGTGATGGGCAGGTGATGCCCACTCACTCCATCTCGGCCGGCCTCGACTACCCGGGTGTCGGGCCGGAACACGCATACCTGCACGATCTGAAGCGCGTCGAATATGTCGCAGTGACCGACAAGGAAGCGCTCGACGCTTTCAAGCTGTGCACAGGGCTCGAAGGCATCATGCCGGCGCTCGAACCCGCTCACGCGCTGCATCATGCCGGCCTGCTGGCGCGCGAGATGGGGCCGGGTGGACGGATCCTGGTCTGCCTTTCGGGCCGTGGCGACAAGGACATGGACTCAGTCGATGGTGGCTGAAACCACGCGCTTGGAAAGCGCGCTTCGGGTGAACGGCGACCTGAAGCTTGTCGCGTACATCATGGCCGGGCACCCGAACAAAAAGAAATCGATCGAGGTGGGGAAGAGGCTCGCCTCTTCCGGCATCGCCGCCCTCGAGATAGGGATCCCGTTCTCGGACCCACTCGCGGACGGCCCGGTGATCCAGCGAGCGGGACAGGTGGCGCTCGAGCACGGCATGAACGTCACGGGCGCGCTCGAGGTCGCGGGCTCCATCGCAAGTGAGGGTGTCCCGGTCGTGCTGATGACCTACATCAATCCGATCCTGTCGCACGATCCCAGGCGCTTCGCGGCCGAGGCCGCGCAGGCCGGAGTGGCGGGGGTGATCGTCCCCGACCTTCCCGTAGAGGAATCGGAACCGGTGGCCGGCTGGCTGCGCGCTGCGTCGCTCGACACCATCTTCATGGTGGCCCCGACCACGGCCGAGGTCCGCGTGGAGTCGATCTGCGAGCACTCGAGCGGCTTTGTCTACTGCGTCACGCTGACAGGGATCACGGGCGCAAGAAAGGAGCTGCCCGAAGGGATGAAGGAGCTGTTCGCACTTGTTCGAAGGCACACGAACCTGCCGATCGCCGCGGGTTTTGGCATCTCGCGTCCCGAGCACATGAAGGCCATGCGCGGTGTTGCGGACGCAGCGGTCGTCGGCAGCGCGATAGTGAACGAGATCGATCAAGGGAGAGATCCCGTCGTTCTGGTCAAGGAGCTGTTGAAGGCATGCCGGTAAGAGGGATCCGCGGCGCGACGACCGCGAAGGCCAACACCCCCGAGGCGATCACGGAGACGACCGAGGAGCTGCTGCGCGAGCTCGTACACCTCAACGACCTCGACCCGGCCGAGATCTGCTTCGCCTACTTCACCACCACTCATGACCTGACCGCGGAGTTCCCAGCCTTCGCCGCTCGCAAGCTGGGCTGGCTCGACGTGCCCCTTCTGTGCGGCCACGATATGGACGTGCAGCTGCCCAACCCACGCGGCGTGCCCATGTGCGTGCGGGTCCTGCTCCTGTACAACACCCCCCGGCCGCAGACGTCAATGCGGTTCGCCTACTTACGCGGAGCACAGGCGATCAGGGCGGACCTGGATTACTTGAGAGGTTCGTTGAAGCCTTGATCATCGTCATGGCTCACGCGGCGACCGAGGCGGAAATCACAGCTGTGGTTGACCGCGTGCACGAGATCGGGCTCAAAACCGAGCTGTCACGCGGCGAGGAGCGGACTCTCGTGGGTGTGATCGGCGGCAACGCCTATGCGTTCAAGGAAGCCTTCTCGCACCTCGGCGGCATCCACGAGATCATCCCGATCACCAAGCCCTTCAAGCTGGCCAGCCGCGAATTCCGGCCGGTCAACACGGTGGTCGACGTCGGGGGCGTGAAGATCGGCGGAGACGAAGTCGTCATGATGGCCGGCCCATGCTCGGTCGAGGGCGAGGAGATGCTGCTCGACACCGCCCGACACGTCGCCAAGCAGGGTGCCCGCGTGCTGCGTGGAGGCGCCTTCAAGCCGCGCACGTCGCCTTACTCGTTCCAGGGTCTGGGCGAGGCGGGCCTGAAGATGATGGCGACGGCCCGTGCCGAGACTGGGCTCAAAGTCGTCACGGAGGTCGTATCGCCGGGCGATGTCGAGCT
>JBGPYE010000280.1:0-2309 GCA_041493095.1 Candidatus Dormibacteraceae bacterium | reverse complement strand
GCCGCCGGACTACGGAACGCTGGCCAGGGTCGCGCCGGTGGTCGCCGAGCTGGGCCTCCCGCTGGCGATCCATGCCGAAGACCCGACGGTGCTCGCGGCGTTCAGGCGCCCGCTGGAAAAGTACTCAGACCTGTTGGATTCGCGACCTGCGGAAGCGGAGGCTGTCGCCATATCGGCGGCGGCTGCGATCGCAAAGGAGTCGGGGCTTCACCTCCACGTCGCACATCTCTCCAGCGCACTCGGCCTGCGCGCGGCCGAGGACGCGATACGAAATGGCACGTCGTTGACCCTCGAGACGTGTCCCCAGTACCTATGGCTCACAGAGCAGGATTTCGAGCTCGTCGGCACATCGATGAAGATGTTTCCTCCCGTCCGCACCGCGGCCGATCGCGATGCCCTGGTTGAGGCGGCGGCGAACGGTGTGATCAGGATTGTGGCCACGGACCACGCGCCGCATACAGATGAGGAGAAATCGCT
This sequence comes from Candidatus Dormibacteraceae bacterium, assembly GCA_041493095.1. Lineage (GTDB taxonomy): Bacteria > Chloroflexota > Dormibacteria > Dormibacterales > Dormibacteraceae > Palsa-870. The sequence continues at coordinate 1,832 of JBGPYE010000280.1, read as the reverse complement.
TCCCTTCAATGAGGCGCCTTCTGGCAGCCCCGGCGTGCAGACGCTCTACGTGAGCTGCCTCGAGCTCGCCCGGCGCCTGGGCGACGAGTCACTCGCCGCGCGTTGGGTGAGTGAAGGCCCCGCGGCGCTGGCAGGCCTGCAGGAGACGAAAGGCGCGATCGCACCTGGATTCGACGCGGACCTGGTGATCGTCGATCCGAAGGGCACGACTCGAGTCACTCCCTCGCTGATGAAATCCCGGCAGCGGCACGGTGCCCTTGACGGCAAAGAGTTCGGGTTCGCCGTGCGGGATGTATTCCTCCGCGGGCAGGCCGTGGTTCGTGAGGGGACTCGCGTCGGGCGGCCTGGCGGTCGGATGGTGCGTCCCGGTCACTCCCGATAAGCCCAGGCCTCACACTTGGCGGACCATCAAGTCTCGTCTTCGTCTTGCCCTCGCTTTTTTGGTCACCCTCATGCTGGCGGCCGCGTCTGCTTGTGGTGGTTCGCCTAGCACCGCGAGCACCTCCCCGCACGCATCATCCAGCGCGAAGACCTCACCCTCGCCCACCGGCTCCTCGAAGCTCGACCCTGAGGTCGCGATGCCGAAGGGGTTCCCGGCCGACGTCCCGATCTACCCCGGCTCACGTTTGACCGCGGCGGCGACATTCACCGCTGGCGGACAGACGACGTGGGGCATGGAGTGGGAGACGCTCGACGGGGTCGACAAGGTGCAGGCCTTCTATTCGGGCAAGCTGAGCCAGGGCGACTGGAACATCCAGTTCAGCGGTACGGCCAACGGAGCGTTCTCGGCCATCTTCAGCCGCAAGAGCAGCTCGACCTTCGCGGGCATCCTCGGCGCTGACGCAAGCTCTGGGGTGACCAAGATTTCGCTCAGTCTGGCCAGCGCCCCGAGCTAACGGGGCGCGCCGACACCCCTGAAGACAGGGTTCTGCGCGAGCTCGCGCTCGAGGCTGCTCGCCGGTCCGTGGCCCGGGTACAGCGCGGTCGAAAGCGGGAGGCGGAGCAGCTTGGTTCCGATGCTCATCATCTGGCGGCGGAGGTCGGTCTCGGGCGTCTGCTTGCCGATGCCTCCCGCCAGCAGAGTGTCACCGACGAACGCGTGGTTTGCGATCACGAAGCAAACGCTTCCGGGCGTGTGGCCCGGGGTGTGCAGCACAGTGAGCTTGAACTCGCCGAACTCGAGCTCGTCTCCGTCGACCAGGTAGCGATCCGCCGAGCGCAGGAACTGCTTCGCGTCGGCTGAGTGAAGTCCTGTCTCGCCGCCGACCAGCTCTTTCAGGTCGTCCTTGCCGGCGACGTGCCCCGGGTGGCAGTGCGTGGCCAGGATGTAGCGAACCTTCATGCCCTTCACCTGCTCGGCGATCTTCTCGACCGGCAGGCCGGGGTCGATGACGACCGCCTCCTTGGTGCCCGAGCAGGACACGACGTAGCCGTTGACCTCGCGGTCCAGCTTGACCTTGACGATGGCGAGCTTCGGCATGAGTACAGTCTGAAGTGCTATGGAGCGCTACGCCGCAGTCGGGTTCGCCGTCTTCCTCTCGCTCGTGTGCCTGTTCTGGATTTACGGCTACGTCAGACGGCGATACAAGAAGCGCTGAGCGCTACTCGTTCGCGACGCCCTGGATCTTGATGCGCAGCGCGTCCAGGTAGTCGAACTTGTCGAGCGCAGGCTTCGCGCGCGGCCGGTCGGGGTACTTGGCAGTCTGGATCGCCTCGAGCAGCAGCTCGATCTCTTCCGGCGTGAAGTTGAGCGTCCTGTAGACGACTTCCTTCACTTCGACGTGCCGGTCGACCGCGCCCTTGATCACTTCATCCGTATCGCTGACGACCTG
>JBGPYE010000155.1:0-4886 GCA_041493095.1 Candidatus Dormibacteraceae bacterium | reverse complement strand
CGGAGCGCTCGAGGAGCTCGTTCAAAGTGACGAGCTCGACGTTGAACAGCTCGGCTCGCTCCATCGAGACGACCGGGTCGTAGGCGATGACCTCCATCTCGAGCCCATGCGCGCGTTTGGCCACCTCTGACCCGACGTTGCCCAGCCCGATCACACCCAGTGTCTTGCCGCGAACCTCGGTGCCGATGAACTTCGACCGCGTCCACTCACCACGCTTCACCGACGCGTCGGCCTGCGGCACCCAGCGCGCCAGGGCGAAGAGCAGCGCGATGGTGTGCTCTGCCGCCGCGACGATATTGCCGCGGGGTGCGTTGACGACGATGATGCCTTTGCGCGTCGCAGCCGGAACGTCGATGTTGTCCACGCCCACGCCGGCTCGTCCGACCACGCGCAGCTTTCGGCCCGCTTCGAGGATGGGCGCGGTGACCTTGGTCTCGCTCCGGACCACCAGGGCGTCGAAGTCCGGGATGCACAGGATCAGCTCAGCCTCCTGCAGCTTGCTGACCACGGTCACCTCCCCCGCCCGGCGCAGCCGTTCCAGGCCATCCTCGGCCAGCAGGTCGGCGACCAGGATCCGGGGCAAGCTGACTAGTGCGTCGCGGCGGCGACGCCCTGCAGCGAAGCGGTGATGGCTGCCACCGCGCGCCCGTCGGCGGGTGCAATGTCCAGCTCCTCGAGCGTCTGCTCGATGGCCCAGAGCACCTGGACCACGTCGCCCTCGGCGACCGCGCCGAGGTGTCCGACCCGGACCATCTTCCCGGTCATCTTGCCCTGGCCGCCGGCGATCACGACGCCGTACTTGCTGTCCAGGAGCTTGCGGAACGCGGCGACGTCGAGCCCAGGCGGCGGCACCGCCGAGGTCACCGTGTTGGAGCGGTATCCCTCCTTCGCGTACAGCTGGAAGCCCAACGCCGCGAGCCCTGCCTGAGTGGCGCGAGCCAGGCGGGCATGCCTCTCATAGACGGCCTCCAGGCCTTCTTCCTCGAGCATCCGCAGCCCCTCTTGAAGGGCAAACGCCACGCCAACCGCGGGGGTGAATGGCGTCATGCCTTTCTCGGCCCAGGTCTTGGCCTCTTTCCAGTCGAAGTAAAAGCGCGGCGATCGAGCGGTGGCCTGCTGCGCCCATGCGCGCTCGCTCACGCTCACGAGCGCGATTCCAGGCGGCGCCATCCAACCCTTTTGCGAGCCGCTGACCGCGACATCGATGCCCCATGCGTCGGTCTCGATGGCGATCGAGCTGATCGAGCTCACGCCGTCGACGACGACGATCTTGCCGGCATCACGCGCTGCGCCCGCGAGCTGACGAAGCGGGTTGGTGAGGCCGGTCGAGGTTTCGTTGTGCGTGAGAAGGACGACCTTGGACTTGGAGTGGCGCCCGAGAAGACGCGCGAGGTCGTCAGCGTCGACTGGTTGGCCCCACTCGAACTCCAGGCGCACGACGTCCGCCCCATAGGCGGAGGCCAGCGCCGCGAACCGCTCGCCAAAGTTGCCGCAGAGGGCGACCACCACCTCGTCGCCCGGCGAGACCAGGTTGGCGACCGCCGACTCGAGACCACCGGTCCCTGAGGACGTGAGGAGCAGGAGGTCGTTCGAGGTCTTGAAGACCCGCTTCGCGCCGGCGGTGATCTCGGAAAGGATCGCGGCAAACTCCGGGCCGCGGTGATCGATCATCGGCCGGTTCATGCTGCGCACGACACGCTCGGGCAGCGGAGTCGGGCCGGGGATCCGAAGCTGGGTCTGGAAAGTCATGGGCGCGCTCCGTTAAAGGGTTGCGGCGGCAACATGATTCTAAGGGGCGATCAAGGCGACCGCCCCTCAGCCGCTAGTGCGTCTCTGTCGTGTACGGAAGGAGTGCGATCGCCCGCGCGCGCTCGAGTGCGGTCGTGAGCGGGCGCTGATGCCGGGCGCACGTGCCAGTGACGCGGCGAGGAAGGATCTTGCCCCGGTCGCTGACGAACCGGCGAAGCCGCGAGATCTCCTTGTAATCGATGTAGTTGATCTTCTCCACGCAGAAGCTGCAGACCTTGCGGTGCTGGCGCTTCGGACCGCGCGGGCCTCCGCCGCCGCTGCCGCTGCCGCTTGATTCACGTTGTGGACGGTTGACTGCCATCAGTGACTCCTAAACCTAAAAGGGGATCTCGTCCGGATCGACGTCGCGAGGTGCGTCGTCCGGCGCGGGGATGTCGTCGTGGGATCCGGCGCCGGTGCGGGCAGGAACTGCGGGGCTGCTTGCGCCACCGCTGCCACCCGCTCCTCTCGGCTCGAGGAACTGAACGTCGTTGGCGATGATCTCGGTCACGCGTCGCTTCTGTCCGTCCTGGCCTTCCCATGACCGGGTCTGGATGCGCCCTTCGACAAAGACGAGCGCGCCCTTGCGCGTGTACTGCGCGACGGTTTCCGCGAGGTTTCGCTTGCCGATCGGGTAGGCGACGATGTTGTGATAGTCGGTGAATTCCTTGCGCTCACCGTCAGGACCGGACGACCACCGGTTGGTGGCGATGCTGAAGTTGGTCACCGCGGTTCCGCTCGGCGTGTAGCGCATCTCCGGGTCCTTCGTCAGCCGGCCGATAAGCAGCGCCTTGTTCAAATTTGACATTTAAGCCTCCTCCCGATTCCCAAGAGCCGCGGGCTCCGCCACCGTCTCCGATTCCACCGCGATGGGCTCCAGCACGACCTCCGCCGGCGGCGGCACAACGGGGGTCGGGACCACCTTCTCGGGTTTGCGTACGATCAAGTGCCTGAGCACCTCTTCGGTGATCTTCAGGGCTGCCTCGAGCTCAGGGACCCGGCTGGGATCGAATTGAAAATCCTGGAGGACGTACGAGCCCTCCTTCTGGTGCTTGACCTCGTAAGCAAGCTTGCGCTTGCCCCAGAGGTTGGTGCGCTCGACAGAACCGCCTGACCTTTCGATCAGCGTGTTGACCCGCTTCACGGCGTCCTGGACCTTTTCGTCGTCAAGGTCGGCACGGACGATGTACAGAATTTCGTAATCCCTCAAGGGACCTCCTTCCTATGGGTTCAGGCTTCGGACGATCGGTGGCGACAAGCCCCCGGTCGAAGCCAGAAAGGGTAGGTCGGTATTCTACCAAGGGTTATGGCGACTAAAACGAAGGCTCCCGTGCGCACGGGCACGGGAAAAGGCGGCCGGCGGCAGCCGGTCAAGGTCAAGGGAGGCTCGGACGTCCCTCTGCTTCCGATCGCTGTCGCGGGCATCCTCCTGGCCTTCGCCATCGGCGTGATCATCTACATCGTCGTCAACAACAAGCCGGCAACGCAGTCGGCGGTGGCGGCGGGCGTCCCATGCGACCACGGCGAACAGTCGAAGGTGCACTACCACTCCGCGATCCAAATCGTCTATGAGGGCAACGTGCACCCGATACCGGCAAACATTGGCATCGTCGGCGACCCCAGCGCCCCCACATGCCTGTATTGGTTGCACGTCCACGCCGCAGACCGGAACGTGATCCACATCGAGTCGCCCTCCAGCCAGACGTTCACGCTGGGGCAGTTCTTCTCCGTCTGGGACGCCTGGAGCAAAGGGAGCGGTGGTCCGGCTGAGCCTCTCGACGCCACCCATGTGTCGACCGTCACTCTGGCGCCCGACCAGAAGCTCGTCGTCTTCATCGACCTCCAGGACGGAAATGGACCGCAGCCCTACGCGGGCGATCCCAAAGCGATCGTCCTCAAATCGCACGAGGTGATCACGCTCGAGATCACACCGCCCGAGGTGACGCCTCCGCCTTCCTTCACGTTCCCCAGCGGGCTGTAGGGTTCCCTTCTAGCCGCTCTCTAGGAGCACGCGAGCAGCCCGGTAGTGTTCTAGCGCGTCCTGGCTGTTGGCTGCGCGCTGCGCCTGGTCGCCAAGCCGAAGGTGGGCCTCGACTGCGTCGCCGTCGAAGATGAAACGCTTGCCCTTTTCGATCGAGTGGAGTCGCTGCAAGCGGTGGCGGTCGCGATGTGCCTGGATCAGCTCCTTCTCGCGGGCCAAGATCTCGCGCGCCTCCTTTTCATGTCCGAGGGCTAGCAGCGCCTCGGCCTGACAGAGCCGCGCGTCAGTGCCCACCGGCCACTCGGTGGACTCGATGGCCGGACGCAGCGCCGCCAGGGCGCGGCGCGGATTTCCCCGGGCCAGGAGCACGCGTCCTTTCTCGAGCGCCAGCTCCCGTTCGACGCCGGGGAGGCGCCCCTCGAGCAGGTAGTCGACCTCCGTCCCAAGCCGGTCGGCGATGACCCTGAGAACTCGGGTCGATGGCTGGCTGCGCCCGAACTCGACCTGGTTCAGGAAGGCTCGGCTGAAGTCGGCGCCGCTGACTTTGGCGAGGCTCATGCCGCGCTCGGCGCGCACGCGACGGATGCGCTGGCCGAGAGTCTCGTCAGGGGGCATTGTCAAGTGCTACCTTACAGCCACCTTATAGATAGTCGCGAGGGTCCAGGCTGCGCGTTAGCGTGGTGAAGTTCTTGAACCCGCCCGACGTGACCATGCCGGTGTCCTCGACGCGCACGCCGCCGAAACCCAGCAGGTAGAGGCCCGGCTCGACCGTCACGACGTCGCCCTCGAGCAGGATGTTCTCGTCTGGGCCGCGCAGCGAGGGTTCTTCGTGCACCTCCAGGCCGACACCGTGGCCCGTCGCGTGGTTCATCTTGGCCACGCCTTCGGCGCCTTCAAAACCCTTGGTCGTGGTGCCGTAGTCGCGGTCGACCACAACCTGGCACACGCCCTGGTGGACCTTACGCGCGGATGCACCGGCGCGGATCGATTCGATCCCGGCGTCGAGCGCCTGGAGCACTGCCGCATGCATGCGCCGGACCTCATCAGGAATTTCGCCGACCACCACGGTCCGCGTGAGGTCGCCGTGGTAATGGGTCTTGCGGCTCGAAGGAAAGAT
>JBGPYE010000173.1:0-4626 GCA_041493095.1 Candidatus Dormibacteraceae bacterium | reverse complement strand
TCATCTTCAACCGTTCCCACTACGAGGACGTGTTGATCGCCAAGGTAAGAGAGCTCGCGCCGCCGAATGTGATCGACGCACGCTACGAGATCATCAACCGGTTCGAGGCCGAGATCGTCAAGCGCGGCACCGCGATCGTCAAGGTGTTCCTGCACATCTCGGCCTCCGAACAGCGAGACCGGCTCCTGGCCCGGTTGAAAGAACCCGACAAACACTGGAAGTTCAGCCGGAACGACGTCCGTGAGCGTGGGTATTGGACCAACTACCAAAAAGCGTATGCAGCAGCCATCGGGCGTTGTTCGACCAAAGCCGCTCCTTGGTACGTCATCCCCGCCAACCGCAAGTGGTACCGGAACTGGGCGGTCTCGCAGATTCTGATTGAGACGATGGAGGAAATGAAGTTGATCTATCCCAAACCGCAACTCGACATCCGAGCGCTGAAGAAGAGCTTGAAGGCGGCGGCCTGAAATGGCGACTGTTCACGCCGGCAACGCAGCCAAGCGAGCGGCCACCAATCCCGTGCTCGAGTTCCTGGAGCGCCTGGGCTACGCGGTCCGCGGCGCCCTCTATGCCGTGATGGGGTTGCTTGCCCTGAAAACGGTGCTCAGCGTCGCGGGCGGCCAGACCACCGATCTGACAGGAAGTCTCGTGGCCTTGATCAGCAACCCGTTCGGAAAGCTGTTGCTGATCGTCGCCGCGGTCGGGCTGGGCGCGTACTCGCTGTGGGGATTCGTCAGGGCGATCTTCGACCCATTGCACCGCGGCAGTGACGCATCCGGCTACATGGCGAGGCTTGGCTTCGTCACGAGCGCGATCTCCTACGCGGCGATCGTGATCTTTGCTCTTCAACTCCTCGCGGGGTCAGGCGCATCAGCCGCCGACGGGACCCAGAAAACCATAGCGTCAGTCCTCACGCATCCAGCCGGTGGCGCGGTGACTATCCTCATCGGCCTGGTCGCGATCGGAGTGGGCCTCGGGCAGTTCCTCGAAGCCTATCGAGCCACGTTCGCGCGGGACCTGAAAGGCGCCGAGATGAGCGATGCGACGAGGACCCTGGCCATCCGGCTCGGCCGTTTCGGCATGTTCGCTCGAGGCGTGATTTTCCTGGTCATCGGTTGGTTTGTCGTGCAAGCCGGCATCCATCACGACCCCGCCCAGGCCCAGGGCTTCGGGGGCGCTTTCGCGTTCCTGCTGGCTCAGCCATTCGGACGAGTCCTGTTGGGCGTCGTCGCGCTGGGATTTGTGGCGCTCGGGCTCCACTCCTTCGCTTGCGCACGCTGGATTCGGTTGATGGGTAGTAATACCGCTTGAGTGCAGTCATCGGCGCGATAACCACGCCGAGGGCGACGACCTCGCCTGTTCGATGGCCCCTCCTTGTGCTCGGTCTTGTCGGGATGGCGATCTATGCAGCGGACACGGCCGCCGCGGCGACCGTTCCCTACCTCCCGTTCGACGTTCCGATCGAGCGATTCATTCAGTCCATCAGCTGGGGCCCCCTCGTCCAGGTCTTCACCGGCCTGGACTGGATCGAGGGCACGCGCCAGCAGCTGCTCGGCGTGGCTGGAATCCTCCTCGTCGCCGCGGTCAACTGGCGAGCCGCTCCCCTGATGATCGTGGCGGCGCTGAGCGGCGGGATTTACACCATCACCGCGATGTTCATCGACCGCCCACGTCCCTCTGCCGATCTGGTCAACGTGATCCGCCACACCGGCGCCTCCAGCTACCCCAGCGGGCACGTCGCGTTCTTCAGCTGGTTTTTGATCCTGCTCATCCTGTGCCTGGCGGTTGGCCGTCTCCCAAGGGCGATCGTGGCTGGGCTCTGGGTCATCGCTGCGTTTGTGCTCCTGGCCGTATGCATCGGACGGATCTACCTGGGTGAGCACTGGCCCAGCGACATCGTCGGCGGGCTGGCCCTTGGATTGGGTTGGACCTCGCTCGCCCTGTCAATACGCCTTCTGTCGAATCCAGCGCTGGCGCGCAAGAAGTAACGCGATGGCGGTGAGGTCGACGCTTCGATCGGTGACGCAGACCCGTGGGCTGCCCAAAAACAGGTTCTTCAACCGGGAGCTCTCGCGGCTCGACTTCGACAGTCGCGTCCTCACAATGGCCGAAGACGGCAGCCGGCCCCTGGCCGAGCGGATCCGTTTCCTTGCGATCGTCAGCGACGGCCTCGACGACTTCTTCCAGGTTCGCGTCGCCGGCCTCCACGAGCAGCTCATGGCGCCCGTCAACGTGACCTCGCCGGATGGGATGACCCCCGAAAAGCAGCTGGACGGTATCGGGCGGCGGGTGCGCGACCTGGTCGAACGCCAGTCGGCCGCATTCGCTGACATCCTTCCTGGACTGGCCGATGCGGGCTTCACGCTGGTCGATGTGGACGGACTGTCCAAGGCCGACCTGAAGTGGCTCGCGCACGAGTTTCAGGAGCGGATCTTTCCGGTGCTCACCCCTCTCGCGGTCGACCCGGCACACCCGTTTCCATACATCTCGAACCTCTCGCTCAACCTCGCCGTGATGGTCCGTGACCCCATGCGACACAAATCCCGCTTCGCGCGCGTCAAGGTGCCGCCGCTGCTGTCGCGCTTCATCCGCCTGCCTGACGGTGAGCGATTTGTGCCGCTGGAGCAGGTGATCGCACTTCATCTACCGGCAATGTTCCCGGGAATGGAGATCGTCAGTCACCACTATTTTCGCGTGACACGGGACGCGGACCTCGACCTCGATGACGACGAGGCGGAAGACCTGATGGCCGCGGTGCAGGCGGAGCTCCTACGTAAGCGACGCAAGGGTCGGGCCGTGCGCCTCGAGGTGGGCCCTGACATGAACCCGGACGTTCTTTTTCTGCTGCTCAATGAGCTCGAGCTCGGCTCTGAGGACGTGTACTCCGTCACCGGCATGCTGGATCTGACCGGGCTGCTTTCCCTCCAGACGCCAAACAGCAGCCCGCTGACTGAGAGTGCCTGGATGCCTGCAACTCAACCCAGGCTCAGGCCAGAGGCCGGCGCGCCGGTCGACTATTTCGGTGTGATACGCGACGGGGATCTTCTCGTTCATCACCCTTATGACTCGTTCGTAACCTCCGTGGAGGCGTTCGTCGAGCAGGCTGCGCGGGACAAGGACGTGCTCGGGATCAAAGTCACGATCTACCGGACCTCGGGCCCTGAGAGCCCGATCGCGCGCGCGCTCAAACTGGCAGCGCAGTCCGGCAAGCAGGTCGTCGCTCTCGTGGAGCTGAAGGCGCGTGGCGACGAACAGGCGAACATCGTGTGGGCCAAGGACCTCGAGGCGGCCGGCGTGCATGTCGTATACGGCCTGGTCGGCCTCAAGGCGCACGCCAAGCTGATGCTTGTCGTGCGGCAGGAGGGCGCCGACGTCCAGCGCTACGCGCACATCGGGACCGGTAACTACAACGCGGCAACTGCAAGCATGTTTGAGGATGTCGCCCTGTTGACGGCGGACCCGGACGTGACAGCAGACATCGCCGAGCTATTCAATTACCTCACCGGTTACAGCCGACAGACCAGCTACCGCAAGCTCCTGGTCGCTCCCACGACCCTTCGATCGGGGTTGCTCAAGATGATCGAGCACGAGGCGTCGAAGCCGCATGGACAGATCGTGATCAAAGTCAACAACCTGGTCGATCCTGAAGTCATAGACGCCCTGTACCGAGCTTCGCAGGCCGGGGTCAAGATCGACCTCATCGTGCGCGGCATCTGCTGTCTCAAACCCGGCGTGCCAGGGCTGTCGGAAGGTATTCGAGTCCGGTCACTCATCGGCCACTATCTCGAGCACTCACGGATCTTTGGCTTTGGCAGTGGACCCAACCGTCACGTTCTAATCGGCTCCTCCGACCTGATGCCTCGCAACCTCGACCGCAGAGTGGAGGCAGTGCTTCCGGTGACCGACCCGGACCTCAAGAAGGAGATCGAGCAGTTCCTGGAGCTCGAGCTGTCCGACGACACTCTTGCCTGGGAGCTGGCCGCGGATGGGACCTGGAGCAAGGCTGCCGCAGGCCGCGGCGTCAATACGCAGCAGGTGATGCAGCGCGCGACGCTGGGAATCGTCGAAGACGAAGGAGTTCAAGCCGCATGACCACAGCCACGCTCCCCGCCAAGAGGAAGGCCAAGCTGACCAACAGCCTTCTGATCTTGAGCTCAAAGGCAGGTTCGATGACGCCCCAGATCGAGGCCAAGCTCCGCAAAGCCTTCGGAGGCAGCCTCGTCGTCGAGTTCGATCCCAAGATGGACCTGGAGAAGATTGTCTATCCGACGGCCACGATCATCGTGGCGGGCGGGGACGGCACCATCGGCTGGGCCGTCCGCAGGCTCGCCGATACCAAGCACCCGCTCGGCATTCTTTCGATGGGCACCTTCAACAACTTCGCGAAGTCGATGCACCTACCCACGACAGTGGATGCGGCCATTCGCGTGATCAAGAGCGGAAAAGCCCATCCGATCACGCTGGGCCGTTTGAATGGAAAGATCTTCCTCGAGGCTGCCGCCATCGGACTCTTCGGCGAGACCATCGCCGCCGGTGAATCCGCCAAGGACCGAGCGTTCGGAGCCTTTGCCGAGGATGTGAAACACGTGATGGAAGCCAGTCCGTTCACGTACGAGCTGACGGGTG
>JBGPYE010000040.1:0-8870 GCA_041493095.1 Candidatus Dormibacteraceae bacterium | reverse complement strand
GTCCTCGGCGACCTCACCCTTCTTCTGCATCTGGTCGACGCGGTGGATCTCGTCGCGCCTCACATTGCGAATCGCGACGCGCGCCTCCTCCGCTTTCTGACGCACGAGCTTCACGTATTCGCGCCGGCGTTCTTCGGTGAGGGGCGGTATCGGCACGCGGATGACCTGGCCGTCGCTTGCCGGGTTGAGCCCCTGCTCGCCGGAGCGCAGCGCCTTCTCCACCGCGCCGATCTGGCTCTTGTCGTAGACCTGCACGACGAGGAGCCTCGCCTCTGGCGCGCTGATCTGTGCGAGCTCCTTGAGCGGCGTCTGGGTGCCGTAGTACGGAACCATCACCTTATCTATGAGCGCCGGGTTGGCACGCCCGGTCCGGATGGTTGACAGCTCGGTCGCGAAATGCTCGACCGACTTGGCCATCTTCGACTCGGCGTCGCGCAGGACGGGGTCGATCATGAGAGGACATTAGGCCGGTGGGCCGGCCTCATGTCGGTGATGCGCCTACCAACGTGCCGATTTCCTCGCCCAGCACTACGCGCTCGATGTTGCCTGGCTCCAGCAGGTTGAAGACCACGATGGGCACGTTGTTGTCCATGCAGAGCGTGAGCGCCGTGTTGTCCATGACTTCGATGCCGCGATTCAAGACCTCGAGGTAACCGAGGTGTGCGAGCTTGACCGCGTTGGGATCTCGCTTCGGGTCGGCGGTGTAGACGCCGTCGACCTTGGTCGCCTTGAGGATAACCTCGGCTTCGATCTCGACCGCGCGCAGCGCCGCGGTCGTGTCGGTCGTGAAGTAGGGATTGCCGGTCCCGGCGGCGAGGATCACCACGCGACCCTTCTCGAGGTGCCGCACCGCGCGCCGGCGGATGTAGGGCTCCGCCACCTGCGGCATCTGGATCGCGGTCATGGTGCGCGCCGGGATTCCGGTCCGCTCCAGCGCGTCCTGCAGTGCGAGCGCGTTGATGACGGTCGCCAGCATGCCCATGTAGTCGCCGGTCGCCCGGTCGAAACCGCGCTCGCTTGCCGCGAGACCGCGGAAGATGTTGCCGCCACCGACCACCACCGCGGTCTGCACACCCATCTCGTGCACGCGCTTGATCTGGCCTGCGATGTTCGAGACGACCTCCAGGTCGATGCCGTAGTCACGCGCGCCGCCAAGCGCTTCACCGCTCAGCTTGAGCAGGATGCGGTTGTACTTCGGAGAACGGTCCCCCATCTCTACGTTACGAATGAGATCTCCCTCAGGACTCTCTGATGTTAAAGCGAGCGAACCGACGAACCGTGATGTTCTCCTGCAGCTTGGAGATGTGCTCTGCAATGTACTGCTGGACGGTGTGGCTCGGCTCGCGGAAGTACGGCTGCTCCATCAAGCAGTTCTGCTTCAGGAAGTTTTCCACCTGGCTCTCGACGATCTTCGGGATGATCTCGGCGGGCTTGCCGTCCTGCTGGGCCTTGGCCTCGTAGAGGTTTCGCTCGTACACGAGCACCTCGTCGGGGACATTCTCGCGTGACACCCACCGAGGCTCATACCCCGCCACCTGCAGGGCGAGCTCCTTGGCCAGCTTGCGGAACTCTGCGCCTTTGGCGACAAAGTCCGTCTCGCAGTTCACCTCGATCAGCACGCCGACCTGCGGCGGATAGTCATCGCCCGTGGTGTGCAGGTAGGCCTCCACAACGCCCTGACCGGTGGACCGGCCCGCGCGCTTACTCGCCTTGGCGATGCCCTTCTCACGCAGGATGGTGAACGCCTTCTCGAGGTCGCCATCGGCTTCCTCGAGCGCTCCTTTGCAGTCCATCATTCCCGCGCCGGACATCTCGCGGAGCTGCTTGACGAGGTCCATTGAAACCTTCGCCATCTAGCGGGACTCCTCCTCGTCAGCCGTGCGGACGAACTCCTCCTCCGACACGGTCGGCAGGTAGTCTTCCTCGTCCTCGAGGTACTCCTCGATCTCCTCGTAGCGAGGGGTCTCGAGAAACTCGCGCTCTTCGACCTCGGGCAGGATCTCGCCGCGGGCCTGCGCCTCCTGGCGTCCTTCCTGGCACGCGTCGGCGATCTTCCCGGTCAGCAGCTTGACGGCGCGGATCGCGTCGTCATTGCCCGGGATGACGTAGGTGATGAGGTCCGGGTCGCAGTTCGAGTCGGTGATCGCGACCACGGGGATCTTCAGCCGGTTCGCCTCGGTGACCGCGATGTGCTCTTTGCGGGGATCGACTACGTACAGGGCGCCGGGCAGCCGCTTCATGTCGGCGATGCCGTCGAAGTGGAACATCAGGCGGTCGAGCTCGTCCTGGAGGCGCTTTGCCTCCTTCTTGGACAGCTGTTCGAACTGACCTTCCTGCTGCATCTTGCGCAGCTCCTGCAGTCGCTCGATGCGCTTCTTAACGGTGCTGAAGTTGGTGAGCATGCCGCCCATCCACCGCCTGTTGACGAAGTACATGCCGCAGCGGGCGGCCTCCGTCTGAATGGGTTCCTGCGCCTGCTTCTTCGTGCCGACGAAGAGCACCGGTCGCCCACTGGCGGCCACGCCGCGGACGAAGTCCCAGGCTTCGTCGAGGAGCCTGACGGTCTTCTGCAGGTCGATGATGTGAATGCCGTTGCGCGCCGTGAAGATGTAGGTGCGCATCTTTGGGTTCCAGCGACTGGTCTGGTGGCCGAAATGGACACCCGCTTCCAGCAGCTGCTTCAAGGTCACTTGAGCCACGTTTGATTGCCTCCCTGTTCCACTTCCGCCCGGTTCCGGCCTTCTAATGCAAAGTCCTAGAAGGACAGGGGCTGTGCCCCGGGCGTGCTAACTCAGTCGGTCGCCGGGCGCGCGCAGGGCGCACATCCGATTAAGACTGGCAAACCGAGTATACCCGTCACAAAGAACCGGGAAACCGGCCGGCGCACTGCCCGCTGGCTTCCAGGGGAGTCGGCGTGGCCGTGACCTGAAGGTTGCCGGGCGTCTCGGCGGGGAACTGGATGACCGCATCGCCGGCGAGCAGGTGGTCCTCATCGATCCAGCCGCAGGCCGCGTGACCCTGCAGCGTCGCGTACGGCCCAGGCCCGAGCTGGACGATTCGCGTCGACGGCACCGACTGGCCCAGGCTGGTACCGGTCGAGAAAAAAATGCTCTGTCCGGCCGGTGAGAGCCCGGTGGTCGAGCCCGCTCCCGATATCCCCGGCCCCGTGACCGACACCACCTTTCCGGCCCAGTCGTACAGGGTGGTCACGCCCTGTGGGTCCATGCAGCCCACACCGGCCGCGGAGGGCCATGCACTCAAGACGCAGTTCGTCCCGCGGATGGTGGCCACCCGCGTTCCGGTGGTGGCGTTGGACACGTGCCATTCCGTCGGCTGCAGGCCGACCGCCTCGAACGTACAAGCCGGCACCACGGCCAGCAGCAGCGCTCCCTGGTGCCAGCCCATCGGCCACAGGGTTGTACCCGTCTTTCCCTTAGGAGTCGTCGACGAGTAGATCTCTGCGTGGTGGCCGCCTCCGATCAGGTCTTCGACATACAGCCGAAGGCCTATCGACGTCGAGCCCGAAAGGTCCTCGACCAGGACCGCGATCCGCTGGTCGTCCGGGCTGACCGAAAAGAAGCTGACTTGGGTCGATCCACCGGGAACCGTCGTCACGTCGACTGCGCCGGCCGGCGGGACGACCATCCGAATTTTGGTGTCGCCGTCGCGAAAGTACACCTGGTCGTTGGTGGCGCTCACCGGAGGCTGGCCGTTGAGCGCGTCTTGCTGGGTCGAACAGTAGCGCGCAGATGGGCCGGCCACCGGCGCGGCGGCGGCGATGGAGCCGTCCGGCTTGATCAGCTGGAGGGTGCCGGCGGAAAGGATCAGGCCGAAGACCCCCGTGAGTGGACCTGGTGAAGGGCTGGTCGAGGCTGATGAGCTGGGCAAAAACGATGCGCTCGGGCCAGGCGAGTGCCCGCCCTGTGAGGCAGATCCCCCGCACGCGATCATCACCAGAGCCGTCGTCAGCAGGAACGCGCAGCGGCGCATTTAGTTAGCGCCCACTGTAAGGCGCAAGGCGCTAAGAGGCCGCTTCTACTTTCTTGACGCCCTTCGGGCCCGGACACTTCGGGTAGTCCGAGCACGACTTGAACATCCCGTACCTGCCGCGGCGCTCCACCAGCGGTTTGCCGCAGATTGGACAGGGCTCATCCAGCACCTTGGGCCCCTCTCGGACCTTGCCGTCCTTGCCGATGTTGGCCCGGTACTTGCATTCCGGATAGCGCGAGCACGCAACGAACGGGCCAAACCTGCCCGTCCTTTCAACAAGCTGCCCCTCCCCACACTGCGGGCACTTCTCACCGGTGGGCTTGGCCTCGCTTTGCGCCGCATCGCGCTTGATGTACTTGCACTCGGGATAGCCTGAGCAGCCGGTGAACTCGCCGTACCGGCCGGTGCGCAGCTGAAGAGGCCTTCCGCAGTCAGGACATTTTTCCTCGAGCAGCTTGGGCTGCGGCAGCTCGCCGTCGGGGGTCAGCGCGCGGCGGAACTTGCATTTGGGATAGCGCGAGCAGCCCATGAAGGGGCCGTACCGGCTGGCCTTGCGCACCAGGTGTCCTTCGTTACACAGCGGGCACACCTCGTCGGTGTCGGCAGGCGTCGCCTCTTCGGCGGCTGTGAGCATTTGCTGCAGCGGGCCGTAGAAGTCGCTCACCACCGGCACCCATTCCTGGCTGCCGTTTTCGACCTCGTCCAGGCGCTTTTCCAGCGTCGCCGTGTAGTCGTCGTCAGAGATGACCTTGAAGTGCTCGACCATGATCGTGTTCACCGCCTCGCCGATGGGAGTCGGGTGGAGGCGGCGATCTCTTATCTCCACATACCCGTGGTCTTTGGTGATCGTCTCCACGATCGGCGCGTACGTGGACGGGCGGCCGATGCCGCGCTGCTCCAGCTCTTTGATCAGGGTCGCTTCCGAGTAGCGCGGCGGCGGCTGGCTGAAGTGCTGCTCGGGCTTGACGCCGTGGTACTCGAGGTTCTCGTCGGCCGCCAGGTCGGGCAGCTCCGTCTCGCCGTTCTCGTCGCGCTCCCACACCTTGTAGAAGCCGTCGAAGGTGAGGACTGAGCCGTTGGCCCTGAATATGTACTCGCCGCCTTCGATCTCGACCTGTGTCTGGTCGTACACGGCAGGGGCCATCCGGCTGGCGACAAACCGCCGCCAGATCAACTCGTAGAGCTTGAACTGGTCAGCGCTCAGGTGCCGGCGAATCGACTCGGGCGTTCGGTTGACCTCGGTGGGCCGGATGGCCTCATGCGCATCCTGCGCGCCGGGACTGGCCTTCGCGGCTCGCGGCCCCGCGCCGACGTACTTCTCGCCGAAGCTCTCCTTGACGAAGCCCTTCACCTTCGCCTCTGCCTCGGCCGAGATGCGCGTCGAGTCGGTACGCATGTAGGTGATCAAGCCTGTCGAGCCCTCGTCGATCTCGACACCCTCATATAGCTGCTGGGCGATGCGCATGGTGTTGCGCGGCCGGAAGCGCAGGCGGCTCGACGCGTCCTGCTGAAGGGTGGACGTTATGTACGGCGCGTTCGAGCTCTTGGTCCTGCGCTTCTTCTCTACGCCGATGACCCTGTAAACCGCGCCTTCCAGCGCATGCACGATCGCATCGGCCTCCGCCTGGGTCTTGACCTCGAGCTTGGGCTCGGCGTCGGTGCTGCCCGCGACGTTTCGCAGGCGGTTCAGGCGGGCGAGAAACCGGCGCTCGTCGGCCAGTTTGGAGACCTCGACGTCGACCGTCCACGACTCGACCGCGACGAACTTGCGAATCTCCTCCTCGCGGTCGACCACCAGCCGCAGAGCGACAGACGAAACCCTCCCGGCCCCGATGCCTTTCTGCACCTTGGCCCACAGGAACGGGCTCAGCCGGAAGCCGACCAGGCGGTCGACTACGCGGCGCGCCTGCTGGGCGTTGACCAGCCGCATATCTATGTCCCGCGGAGACTCGAGCGCTTTGCGGACGGCCTCCGCAGTGATCTCGTGGAACTCGATACGCTTCGGAGATCGCAGCTTGAGCACCTCGGCGAGATGCCAGGCGATCGCCTCGCCTTCGCGGTCAGGGTCGGACGCAAGGATTACGTCGCCCCCGTCCTTCTTGACCGCGGACTTCAGCTCGGTGATCGTCTTCCGGCGGCTTTCGACCACCTCGTAGTGGGGCTTGAAGCCGGCCTCGACCTCGACGCCCATCTCGTTTCCGGGCAGGTCGCGGACGTGGCCCATCGAGGCAAGGACGTCGAAACGGTCACCCAAAAACCGCTTCAAAGTCCTCGCCTTGGCGGGGGACTCGACGATGATCAAACCTTCGGACACAGCACCTCTTTATTCCCAACCGGAGCGCATTCCGCTCGTGGGTCGGCTTCTGGGCGGGCAATCCTACGCCCGTTTTGTGCCGCTGCGCAATGCCCGAACGTAACCGTCGTGGTGACGGCGCACAGCGCCGTCGAGCTCCAGCGCCGTCAGCCGGACGATTACCTCGGCGACCGGAAGCTGGAGTTTTCGAGCGATCTCGGCGGCGCTCAGAGCCAGCACGTCAGACAGGTGGGCGAGGATGCCGTCCCGCCCGGGCGGCACCGCGATCCCAAGGCTTTTGGGCGGGGAAAGCGGGTCGTCGAGCACCTCCTGGACTGCCCCCAGTGCGGCGAGCACGTCGCGCGCGTTCTGCACGAGCAGCGCCCCGTCGCGAATCAGCTGGTGGGTGCCGACCGAAAGCGGCGAGAAGACGCTCCCGGGCACGGCCAACACCTCTTTATGTAGGTCGAGCGCAGCCTCGGCCGTGATCAAGGCCCCGGAGCCTTCGGCCGCCTCGACCACCACAACCGCCTCACATAGAGCCGCCATGGTCCAGTTGCGGGCCGGAAAGTTGTGGCGCCGAGGGGTCGTTCCATCCGGGAACTGGCTGACGAGCGCGCCGCCCGCAGCCACGATCTCTTCCGCGAGCCTGGCGTGGGCGGCGGGATAGACGATGTCGACCCCGGTGCCCATGACGGCGACGGTCACTCCGCCGCCGGCCAACGCGCCCCGGTGGGCCGCGGCGTCGATGCCCAACGCGAGCCCGCTGACGACGATCACCCCCGCCCGAGCCAGGTCGGCCGCCAGCTGCTCCGCGACCGCCTCGCCATACGGCGAGGGGCGCCGCGATCCGACGATGGCGACCCGTGGGCCTTCGGGCGGCGGCCAGCGGCCTCGCGTCCTTAGGCCCGGGGCTTTACTCAGAGGCCATCGACCCCCACCCTCCCCCTGCGGGGGAGGGAGTTCACGCTGCGACATCGTTTAGTCGGTAGCCGAGCGCTTCGAGGATGTGCCTCTCTCCGATCTGCTCGGCGCCATCAAGGTCGGCCGAGGTGCGTGCCACCCTCCAGGCCCGATGGAACCCGCGAGCGGTGAGACCTCTCTGCTCTGCCCAGCGCTCGAGGACCCGACGTGAGGCCGGCTCGAGGACGGCCAGCTGTCGCAGTCGTGCGGGCTTGAGCTGGGCGTTGAGGCAGCCCTGGCGAGCCAGCTGCTGGCCACGAGCCCCGACCACGCGCTCGCGCACCGGCGCAGAGCCTTCGCCGGTCGGCTCGGAGGCTAGCGTCTCGAGCTTGATGCGCCGGACCCCGACTTTGAGGTCGATCCGGTCGAGCAACGGGCCTGAAAGCCTGCGCTGGTAGGTCGCGATCGCGCCCGGCGTGCAGCGGCAGCTTCGCACGGAATCTCCCGCCCACCCGCATGGACAGGGGTTAGTAGCCGCGACCAAAGTGAAGCGCGCGGGGTAGGACACCGAGCCGCCTGATCGCGTGATGGTGACATTGCCCG
Organism: Candidatus Dormibacteraceae bacterium; assembly: GCA_041493095.1. Taxonomy (GTDB): domain Bacteria; phylum Chloroflexota; class Dormibacteria; order Dormibacterales; family Dormibacteraceae; genus Palsa-870. Next base: position 1,081 of record JBGPYE010000040.1, on the reverse strand, counting down.
TTTCGAGCGGCTGCCGCAATGCCTGCAGCACCGGCGCCTGGAACTCGGCCAGCTCGTCGAGAAAAAGCACACCGTGATGCGACCTGCTGATCTCGCCCGGCTGGGCGAACCCGGATCCTCCCCCGATCAGGCCCGCCGCCGAAACGCCATGGTGTGGCGCGCGAAAGGGCCGGATACGGTCCAGCGGACGTTGTGAGGCGAGCTCGCCAAGCAGGCTGCGCACCTGCGCCACCTCGAGGGCTTCCTCGAGCTCGAGGGGAGGCAGGATGCCGGGCAAGCAGCGGGCGAGCATGGTCTTGCCGGCGCCGGGCGGTCCGCTGAGCAGGAGGTGATGGCCACCCGCCGCGGCGATCTCGAGGGCCCGCCGGCCCTCCTCCTGCCCATGGACCTCGGCCAGGTCGTGCTCGAACGGCTCGCCTTCGAGGTCGGATGCTTGACCCGTCGACGTGTGAGGTTCGATCGCTTCGAGGCCCAGGAGGTGATTCACCACTGCCTTGAGGCTGGTGCACGGAGTCACCACCAGGCCGTCGACGAGGGACGCCTCGGCCGCATTCGCGGACGGGACGAAGATCCGCTCGAACCCCAGCTTGCGCAGGCCGAGGGCGGCGACGAGCACGCCGTCCACGTGCCGAACGGCGCCGTCGAGCGCAAGCTCGCCGAGGAAGGCGGTGTTCGGCGGTGGCCTCTTGCCGGCTCGCGCCAGCGCAATCGAAACAGCGATCGGGAGGTCCAGGCGGCTGCCTTCCTTGCGCAGCTCAGCCGGAGCCAGATTGACAGTCAGGCGCCTTCCGGGGAACTCCAACCCGCTGTTCTTGATCGCGGACCGTACGCGCTCGCGCGCTTCCTTGACCGAGGTCGCAGCAAGCCCAACCAAAAAGAACCTGGCCTCCCCGTTGGCGATATGAGCCTGCACCTCGACCCGACGCACGTGGAGACCGACGAGAGTGCACGAGTCGACTGCTGCGAACACGTCGAAGAGGCTAGACAGCGTGCGGCGCTATTTCAGCCCTGGTCGTTAAGACTCCAGGAAGCTTGCGACCTCGTCGTGGAATGCCTGCGGCTGCTCAATGAAGAGCATGTG
>JBGPYE010000133.1:0-5394 GCA_041493095.1 Candidatus Dormibacteraceae bacterium | reverse complement strand
TGAGATCGGTGTCCGAGCTGGCCAAACTGATCCTGACCGCCTCGGAGGCCACCTCCCCGAAGGCGGTCCCGGGTGCGACCGAAACACCCCTCTCGGTGAGGAACTTGAACGCGAACTCCCGCGCCGGAAGGTGGCTGCGGGAGATGTCGGCCATGCAGTAGAAGGCGCCCGTGGGCTCGTTGATCAGCATCCCGGCCTCTTTGAGGATGTCGACGACCACGTCCCTGCGGTGCCGGTATGCGTCGACCATCTCGCGGACGCAGTCCTGCGGTCCCTCGAGCGCAGCCTCGGCAGCGACCTGGGTGATCGTGGAAACGCACGACGAGTTGGACTCGAGGACCTTGGTGGCCGTGTCGATCAGCTCAGCCGAGCCGGCCACATACCCGATCCGCCAGCCCGTCATCGAATACGACTTCGAGAACGTGAAGACGGTGGCGATGCGAGGGTCGTCCGGCGCGAGGCTCGCGGGGCTCGTCCACGAACCGTCGAGGATGATCTGGTCATAGCACTCGTCGCTGACCAGCCACAGGTTGTGCCGCTGCGCGAGCTCGATCAGCCGCTCGATCGTCGCCGCCGGATACACCGCACCGGTTGGGTTGTTGGGGCTGTTGATCAGGAGTAGCTTGGTGCGCGGCGTGACCAGGCGCGCGAGCGCATCGAGGTCGGGCTGGTAGCCGTCGACGGCCGCGCATGGATAGAAGACGCCCTTGGCGCCAGTCCAGGTGAGCATGAGGCGGGTGTTCGGCCAACCGGGATCGGGCAGCAGCACCTCGTCGCCCGGCTCGAGCACCGCTCCAAACACAGCTGCGAGCGCGCCCACGCCGCCAGGCCCGCACGCGATGCGGTCGGGAGTCACGCGGATTCCGTTTACTCGCTCGAGCTTCGCCACGAGCTTCTCGCGGAGCGAGATGAGGCCCTGCGTATGCGTGTAGAAAGTCTTGTTCTCGTCGATCGCCCGCTTGCCCGCTTCTTTGATGTGGTCGGGAGTTGGAAAGTTCGGCTGCCCCACGTCGAGGCGGATCGCCCCGGGCGTGCGCAGTGCCTCGTTGGCGATCTCACGAATCCCGGAATGGTGCGCTTCGGCGGGAAGGTGGGAGAGGGCGGGCAGTGATCGGCGGGCCACGGCCGATTCATGGTAGAGCCTGATCAGATGTCCGTTACAGAGAGGCTTCGCGGCGCATCACCAAGATCTGCATCCCCGCGAACCGCCCGACCAGGTTGACGAGCGGAATCAGGCGCCGGAAGTAAGGCGGGTATTCGGCCCGCTGAAGACGCCGGAAACCGAAGCGCTCGTAATAGCTCTGCAGCTCGCTACGGCAGGTCAGGTATAGAACAGCGCCCGGATTGCGTGCAAGAAGCGTCTTGATGACCGCGCTCCCGATCCCTTGACCCTGCCGCTCGGGCACGACCACGAGGGAGGCCAGCTCTCGACTATCGTCGCCATGTGCTTTGACCTGGCCCACGCCGACGACGGCGCCGTCCTCCTCGGCCATAACAAAGTTCGGCCAATTGAGGCTCATAGGGTTCAGCCTCGCGTCCTTGACGAAGCGGCGGATTGTGGGCTGATCCGCCTCGGTTGCAGGACGGATGTAGACGGGCACCTGACGCAGGCTACTAGGCCCGGTGCCAAGTAAACTACGCACGGGGTCCGCCACACCCAGACCAAACGATGCCGCACGCCCCTGAAACCTTCGTCCACCTGCACAACCACACCGAGTACTCGCTGCTCGATGGGGCCAGTCGCATCCATGCGCTCGTGGAGGCTGCGGCAAAGCTCGAGATGCCCGCCTTGGCCATTACCGACCACGGCGTGATGTACGGCGCGATCCACTTCTACAAAGCGTGCAAGGACGCAGGGATCAAGCCGATCATCGGGTGCGAGGTTTACGTCGCGCCCCGGTCACGGCTGTTGCGAGAAGGCCGGGTCGATCGCGATCCCAACCACCTGACGCTGCTCGCCGCGAGCCACGAGGGCTACGTGAACCTGATGAAGCTCTGCACCGTCGGCCAGATGGAGGGCATGTACTACAAGCCCCGCATCGACAAGGAAATCCTGGCCGAGCACAGCAAGGGCTTGATCGCTCTCTCTGGCTGCCTGCAGGGTGAGGCGGCGAGCCGGATCTCCGATGGGGACATCGATGGCGCGCGCGAGTCGGTCGCGGCGTATCGCGACATCTTCGGCAAGGATCGATTCCTGCTCGAGGTGCAGCGCCACGGCATCGACCGCCAGGCCCAGGTCAACGAGGCGCTGGCCGGCTTCGGCAAGGAGTTCGGCTTGCGCCTGTGCGCGACCAACGACCTCCACTACGTGCACCGCCACGACTCGGAGGCCCACGACGTGCTGCTGTGCCTGCAGACCGGCGCCCGCTTCAACGACCCGAACCGCTGGCGCTTCTCGTCGCAGGAGAACTACCTAAAGACGCCGGACGAGATGCGTGCCGCCTTCGCGGACCTGCCCGACGCCCTGGCCAGCACCGTCGACGTGGCCGACCAGGTCGACCTGAAGCTGAAGCTCGGCGCGACGCTGCTGCCGCCATTCGACGTGCCGGATGGGATGGCCCCCGACCAGTACCTGCGCAAGCTCGTCCTCGACGGGATCGCGTGGCGGTATGGCGGCGAAGCCCCTGTGGCGGTCAAGGAGCGGGCCGAGCTGGAGCTGTCCGTGATCAGCCAGACCGGTTACGCCTCCTACTTCCTGATCGTGTGGGACTTCTACAACTTCGCGCGGAAGCAGGGCATCGTCGTCGGCCCGGGCCGCGGCAGCGCGGCCGGCAGCCTCGTCTCCTACTGCCTCGGCATCACCAACCTGGATCCGCTGCAGCACGGCCTGATCTTCGAGCGCTTCCTCAACATCGACCGCGTGTCGATGCCCGACATCGACTGCGACTTCTCGGTCGAAGGCCGTGAAAAGGTCATCCGCTATGTCTCGGAGAAGTACGGCTCCGACCGCGTGGCGCAGATCATCACGTTCACGACCATGGCGTCGAAGGCCGCCATCCGCGACGTCGGCCGAGTGCTCGAGGTGCCGCTGCGAGACACCGACCGGCTGGCCAAGCTCGTGCCGGTCTGGCAGGGCCGCTCCAAGACGCTGGACGACACGCTCAAGGAGGTCCCGGACTTTCGTGAGGCCTACGAGTCGAACGAGGAGCAGAAGCGTCTGATCGATGTCGCGCGCACGCTCGAAGGCGTCTCGCGCAACGTGAGCACGCACGCTGCCGGAGTGGTGATCGCGCCAGAGCCGCTGGTGCACTACACGCCGCTGCAGTTCGGCCCCGGCCGCGAGGCCGTCGTCACCCAGTACGACATGAAAGCGGTCGGCGACATCGGCCTTCTGAAGATCGACTTCCTCGGCCTGCAGAACCTCGACATCATCGCCACGTGTCTCCGCCTGCTGAAAGAGCACCGCGGGCTGGAGATCGACATCGACAAGCTCCCGTTCGATGACGCCAAGACGTATGAGCTGATCTCGATCGGTGACACGCACGGCGTGTTCCAGCTCGAAGGTGCGGGCATGCGCCGGATGTTGATGGACATGAGGCCGCAGAGCTTCGAGGACGTGTCAGCCGCGATCGCGCTTTTCCGCCCCGGTCCGATGGTCAACATCCCCGCCTACGTCGCACGCAAGCAGGGCCGTGAGCCAATCGAGTACATGCACGAGCGTCTTGAGCCGATCCTGCGCGAGACGTACGGCGTGATGATCTACCAGGAACAGGTGATGATGGCCGCGCGAGAGCTGGCCGGGTTCACGATGAGCGAGGCCGACATCCTTCGCGCCGCGATGGGCAAGAAGGACAAGGCCAAGATGGCGAAGCTGCGCACGAAATTCATCGATGGCACGGTCGAGCGTGGCATCTCGAAGTCAACTGCCGAAGCCCTCTTCGACGGCATCGCCAAGTTCGCCGAGTACGGGTTCAACCGCGCGCACTCGGCAGCCTACGGCGTGATCAGCTACCAGACCGCTTACCTGAAGGCGAACTATCCCCTCGAGTACATGACCGCGCTGCTGATCCACATGGAGGGCAGCGCCGACAGGGTGGCGACCGCGATCGTGGACTGCCGCATTCGCGGCATCGACGTGCTGGCGCCGGACATCAACCGCTCGCGCGCCGACTTCTCGATGAGCGACGGCCGGATCCTGTTCGGACTGGCCGCGATCAAGAACGTCGGACAGCATGCCGTCGAGAGCATCGTTTCGCTGCGCGACGCGGATGGTCCGTTCAAGTCACTCGAGGACCTTTGCGAGCGCACGTCCGCGATCCAGGACGTGAACCGTCGCGTGCTCGACTCCCTTGTGCAATCCGGCGCCTGTGATTCGCTCGGCGAGCGGGCGCGACTTTTGGCCGTGCTCGACCACGCGGTCAGCCGGGCCGAGCGGGCGCGTCGCGACCGGGAGTCGGGGCAGACCTCGCTGCTCGACATGGTGGGCTCGCCTGAGACCGAAGGGGACGACTACGGCCTGCTGATCGACATTGCACCTATGGCGGGGGAGGAGAAGCTGCGGCTCGAGAAAGAGCTGCTCGGTCTCTACCTGAGCGACCACCCGTTGCGGCGCATCTCGGCCGAGCTCGCCAAGCTATCCGACACCCAAGCTGTCGAGGTGACGAGCGCGCTGCAGGAGACGGAGGTGCGTGTCGCCGGCCTGGTGCGAGAGGTGCGCCGAGTCGTGACGCGCAAGGGCCAGATCATGGCGTACGCAACGCTCGAAGACCTTACGGGCACGGTCGACATCGTCTTGTTCCCGCGCATCTTCGAGCAGGTCCGGCTGCTGTTCGAGCCGGACAAGGTGCTCGTGGTCCAGGGCAAGGTGGACGCTCGTGCCGGCAGCACTCGCGCGAGCGGCTCAAGCGGAAGCGCCCCACCCGAGCCGGACATGGAGCCCGAGGTGGAGACGGCCTCCGTGGTCGCCGACATGGCGTGGTTGTGGGATGACCCGGAGTGCGTCCCTGTGGCGCGCCGGCAGCTGGTCCACGTCCGCATCCCGAGCAGCGACGCGGGGCTGGCCGAGCGACTGGAGGCGGTCCTCGTGCGCCACCCGGGAACCGACCAGGTGGTTCTGCACGTGGTCGTCGGCAGCCGAGAAGTGATCGTGAATGCCGATCGTTATCATGTGCTCGCCGGTCCGGCGCTCGCGGCCGAGATCGACGAGCTGGTCGGTCAGACGGCGACCAGGCTGGAGACGGTGCGGCCCAAAGCGCAGTCCAACAGCAACGGACGGGGGAGACGATGACCGAAGACGAAGAGGGTGGTGCGACCGGCCGCTACATAGTGGTCAAGGCGCTCGAGGACGGCGTCGTGATCATGGGCCTGACCCGGGGCAAGGACACCCGCTCGCACCACTCAGAGCGCCTGGACGCGGGAGAGGTCCTCGTGGCGCAGTTCACCGAGCTGACGGCC
>JBGPYE010000199.1:0-4202 GCA_041493095.1 Candidatus Dormibacteraceae bacterium | reverse complement strand
AGGAATACCTGGGAGTCATGGTTCAGGAGGGCCGGCGGCTCACCTCGCTGATCAACGATTTCCTTGATCTCCAGCGAATCGAGGGCGGCCATATGCAATTGCATTTCGCGTCCGCGGACGTCGGCACGCTGATTGTGCGCGCCGTCGGACAGGTCAGCCGTGACGTAAGCACCCCGATCGAAACCAGGCTGCCCGACGACCTCCCCCTGGTTCGGGTCGACAGCCCGGCGATGGGCCGTGTGCTGGCAAACCTGATTTCGAACGCACGAAAGTACTCCCCAAATGGCGGCTCAATCGTCATCGGCGCAACCCTGGTTGGAGGAATGGTTGAGGTCTACGTGCAGGACCATGGCCTGGGCATCCCGGCAGACGCCATCGATCGACTCTTTGGGAAGTTCTACCGGATCGACAGCCCAGACCGCCAGATGATCCAGGGAGCCGGACTAGGCCTCGCCATCACCAAGAACATCGTCGAGGGCCACGGCGGCAAGATCGACGTGAGCTCCGCGGGCCCTGGCAAGGGCGCCACCTTCAAGTTCACCGTCCCGGTGGCTCGCCAGCCTGCGCAGAACGGCGATGTCCTGATCGTCGAGGACGACGCCGGATTCGCCCACCTGCTGGAGGCCGAGCTGAAGGCGAAGGGACTGAGCTCGGTATGGGCAGCTGACGCCGAGACCGCCGAGCACCTGATGGCCAGAAAGGTGCCGCGTGCAATGGTCCTGGACCTCCTCCTGCCAGGGCTTCAGGGCGATGCCTTCCTGAGACGAATGCGCGCGAATCATGGCCTCGCCACCATGGTCGTGGTCGTGACCCTGAAAGACCTCGAGCCGGCAGAAGACTTGTCGTTGCAGAAGGCCGGGGTTACCGCGGTATTGCGGAAGGGACCGGGAGCAGCCGAAACGGCGGCGACCCTCGTTGCCAAATCCCTTGTTTCCGAGCTGGTGCCAGGTTGATCTCGCTCAGAGAGGTCGCACCCGAAGGGCCGGATCACGCTGACGATCTCGCCCGGCTGGAGGAGCTGAGGCGCGCAGACGATGGCCGCGGCCCCGGCCCCATGGCGGGGCCCGACGTCCCCGACCCCGTGGTGTGGAACGCGACGATCCTGTTCACGGATCTCCGTGGCTTCACCGGGCTGACAGAGCGGTTTGCAAACGATCCCGCCGGCTTGCTGTCGGTGCTGAACGCGCACCTAAAGCGGGTCCTACGCTCGATCGCCATCTGTGGCGGGGTGGTCGAAAAGTTCGTCGGTGATGGCGTGATGGCGACCTTTGGCGCCAGCGGCGTACAGGGCGATCACGTGGATCGGGCGATGGCGGCTGCGATCGGTCTGGTCGGAGCCAACGAAGCCTTGAACCGCCGCCATGCCGGCGAATGGGGATTCCGCCTCGAGGTGGGAGTGGGCATCGCGTCAGGACCGGTGGTGATCGGCGCGGTCGGTTCGGCCGACCGTTCAGAGCTTGGTGTCCTGGGCGACTCTGTCAACGTCGCCGCCAGGCTCGTCATGCATGCGGGGCCAGGCGAGGTGCTGATGACCGGGCAGGTCTACCGGGCGGTGTCCGCCATGCTGCAGAGCGAGCTGACCAACCAGTCTGCCGTCCGCGGCCGGGCCGGCACTCTCGAGATCTACCGGATGTCGCTGATCGGCGGCCGCGGCGACCTGGCCTGAGGTCTCCTAGGGCGTCAGCGGCGCTCGCCAGCGTTGTCGCGGCCGGACCCCAGGGGAAGTCGCGGGCTCGGCATGTATGCCGGCCGCGCGGCTATGGGTATGGGTCTAGCAGCGCCCTCTCCTCCGGTGGGACGCCGACTTTGATCGGGAGGCCGAGCTGCTCGAGCTCCGGGGCCATCAGCGGATGGTCGTGCGTGAAGACGCCGGTCGCAAGGAGTTCCGCCACGTCCTCCGCATAGTTCTGCGCGTCAGAGGCCGAACGCTTCGTCGACGCGAGCGAGGAGGTCGAGCGGAGAGAAAGGCTTGGTGAGGTAGAAGTCGGCGCCGGTCGTCAGTCCGGTAGCCACGTCGTCCGCTAGAGCCTTTGCCGTCAGCACGATGACCCGGGTCGCGTTGAGAGCGGGATCGCTCCTGATCAATCCCAGGACTTCGAGGCCATTCTTGCCTGGCATCTGGAGGTCGAGGATGACCACCGAAGGCGTGTGCTGCTTGATCATCGCCCAGGCTTCGTCGCCATCGCAGGCTTCGACGATCTGGTAGTCGTCGGATTCGATGGTGGTGTGCACGAGCAACCGCATGCTTGGCTCGTCGTCCGCGATGAGCACCGTTGCCATGGCTTGAGCTGCGTGCGGAGCGTGCGCGCTCAAGCGGGCTTGACCCTCACCCCGAGCGCGTCGGTGATGAGGGTCACCGCGGCCTCTGTTGCCCCGGCCTCCTTGGGCAGTACCGCGGTCACGCCTGCCTTCTCGAGCGCTGAGATCTCGGCCGGTGCAAGGCTTTTCACGGTCAGTACCAGTACCGGGACCGCTTTGCCACGATCAGCGGCGAGCCTGGTCACGAACTCTTCACCCTGCACTCCTGGCAGGACCAGGTCGGAGACGACTGCGCGTGGCTTCATCCCCTGCTGGAGGAGGCGTTCGGCGGTCTCGGCATCGGCGGTGCGTACCGTGGTCATGCCGCGGGCGACGAACTGGGTCTCGAGGAGCCGTGCATAGCCGCTGTCGTCCTCAACGATGAGGACGTCCGCGGCGCGGGGGCTTTTGGCGACGGTGGGCAGGGTGAACTGGAACCGAGAGCCGTGGCCGGGTCCGTCTGAATGGACTGCGACCTTTCCGCCGTGGGCCTCGACGATCCTGCGGTTGATGGCCAGGCCCAGGCCCGTGCCCTTGATCAGCCGGCGATCGCTGCTGTCGACCCTGTAGAACGTGGCGAAGAGCTTGGGCAGAGCATCGGCTGGAAGGCCGAGGCCGTGATCCAACACTTCGATCTCGACCATGTCACCGACATGCTTTGCGCTGACGACGATCGGTCCGCCGTCTGGCGAGTACTTACGTGCGTTGGTCAGGAAGTTGGTCAGCACCTGGAGGATCGCATCCGTGTCGACCAGCACAAGTGGAAGCGCGGCGGACACGATGAGCGTGATCGGCCTTGGGGCGTCTTCACCGGCGGCGACAATCGCGCGCTGGATGAGCGCGTTCACGTCGGCCATTGCGAGGTTCAGGTTCTGATGCCCGGCCTCGAGGCGCTGGATGTGAAGCACGTCGTTGATCAGGTCGGTGAGGCGGCGGCCTTCCCGCAGCATGACCTCGAGGTACTGCTTACGGTGCTCTGCCGAGAAATCGCGGGAGTAGAGCAGCTCGGTGAACCCGAGGAGGCTGGCCAGAGGGGTGCGCAGCTCGTGACTCACCAACGAAACCATCTCGTCCTTGGCCCGGCTGACCGCCAGGACGCTTCGCAGCTCAGATGCTTTGAGCGCCTCTGCCATGGCGTTGTGCTCGGTGACGTCTCGCGCAACGGATGAGGCACCCACGACTTTTCCGTCAGAGTTGCGGATGGGCGAAACAGTCAGCGATACGTCGATCCTGCGGCCGTCTTTGCGCATCCGCCGGGTTTCGAAGTGCTCAGTCCTCGCATCGTGGGCCAGCATTCCGGCGATGATCTCGCGGATCTCGTTCGGCCGGTCAGGCGGCAGGAGAATGGAGACGTCCTTTCCGATCATCTCTTCTGCGGTGAACCCGTAAACGTGCTCGGCGCCACGGTTCCACGTGGTGACCACACCCTCGAGAGTCTTCCCGACGATGGCGTCGTTGGAGGAGTCGACAATGGCGGCGAGCTCCGCCGTGATCGTATCGGTCCGCTTGCGCTGCGTGATGTCCCGTTGGATCGTCGAGGTGCCGACGATGGTCCCGGCTGGATCGCGGATCGGCGACACCGTGACGGAGACATCGATCAAGCCACCGTCCTTGTGGACCCGCTTGGTCTCGTAGTGCTGAGCTCCGGCGCCGTCAGCCACGCGGCCCAGGACCAGCTCGAGCTCGTCCAGACGGTCTTGCGGCAGCAGGAACGCGATGTTCTTGCCGACCACGTCATCCGACGCATGGCCGTAGAGGCGCTGGGCGGCTCGGTTCCAGGTGCTTATCTCGCTCTGCCGGTTCATCCCGATGATCGCATCGTCCGAGGACTCCACCAACATTGCGGCCAGGAGCAACTTTGCGTCGGCGGGCGCCTTGATCTCGCGCGGCTGCCTCGGCGCTTT
>JBGPYE010000069.1:0-7061 GCA_041493095.1 Candidatus Dormibacteraceae bacterium | reverse complement strand
AGCTTGCCTTCCAGGCTGTCGTTCGGGCCCATCGTGAACTTGCGCTGGCCGTCACGCTTGGCGTCGCCATTGTCCTCGGCATTGGCCACTGTTTGGCTTTCTGCCACTGCCTCCTGAACGTCCATGAGCTTTCGTCACCCCCACCTAGTTGGATAGGACTCCGGTATGCCCGGAATCAGGCGCTAAACGTTAGCCCACAACGGCTGCGATTCGGCGACAAATTTGTTCAATCTTTGCCAGGCAATCAATCAGAAGCGGCGCCTAGGAGAACTCCCCGAGCAACCCCTTGGCCGTAGCGCCTGCTGCGCGCGACGAAATTGCGACGTAAGGCTCGTGCCCATATCCCTCCTGCATGAGGCGCGCGTTCTCGCGGATCGCGATCCGCCACTCTTCGAGCTGGCTGCAGTGACAGTCGATGGCCCGCAATTTCATCATCACCTCATCAGCGTCGAGGTCGAAGACGACGTCGATCTTGTCAGCAAGGACCAGAGGAAGCGCGTGGTCTACGCCTCCCGACAAGCGCAGCGCCTCCCCGTAGAAGTCGATGAGCTGCTGATCGACCGCGAGATGATAAAGCGCAGGGCGATCGCCCTCTGACATGGCGTTGACCGCCGAGTCGGTGCAGGCGCCGATTGCGATGTGGTCCGGATGCCCGTACACACCATCGGGGCCCCAGGTGACAACCGCCTTGGGGTGCAGCTTCGAGATCTGCTCCCAGATTCGTTGTGTGAGCTCCTGGGGATCGATACCGCTGACGCCGCCATCGGGGTAGTCCCAGAGCTGGACGCCACTTATGGCCAGTGCGGCCGCGGCCTCCTCGAGCTCGCCGGAGCGGATCTGAGCAAGATCCTCTTTGTTGGCGCCCCGCGGTTTTCCCATCCAGCCTGCCTCCCCGCGCGTAGCACAGATCAGGTTTACCGGCACCTCGGCGCGACTGTGCCGCAGGATCAGGCCACCGCAACCCATCGACTCATCGTCGGGATGCGCCATCACCACCAAAAGGCCATGGGTGTTTTCCACAGCGACCCACGATAGCCCGGCGCCGCTACGGCTTGCTCCGGTCCTCCATCTCCCAGGCATGGTCGAGCGCGTGCCAAGCAGTCCGCCTCGCGACATATGGCACAGGCCACTTCTCGACTCGATTCGGATTCGCCAGGCCCTCGAGGAACGCCCTGCGGGACGCCTGGACCGCCCCCTTTGCCGCGCCTTTCGGTTCCTTCAAGCGCGTGCCGATCTTCTTCGCGTAATCCACCTCTGCGCCGAGGACGTGGATGAACATCGCGTCACGATCCCTTCCGCCGCCACGCGGTCCCTTGCGCAGCGAGGCGGGAGATTTGGCCACAACCTTGTCCAGGTATGTCCAGCAAGCCGCGACCAGATCAGACATCCGCTTGGTCTCTTTAGCGTTTAGAGGCCGCGATTCATCTTTGGCCGGGATTCCGGGCGCGCCGAAATCCGTGGTGGCGTTGCCCTTCAAACGTTCGACGACTTTGAAGCTCGTTGCATTGATAGGAAACGGAACCCCAGCCAGCTTTGCCACCGGCGCGTACCGCGGCGCATAGGCTGCGAGAGCGTCGAGGGCAGACTGCTCATCTTTCCCGGCGCGACACCAGCCCGGCCATTCGGCCGCACTGGCGAATGTCCGTTTTGCGCCAACCTCGAGATAGACCCGAGTCGGCGCATCCCTGCTCGAGGACACGCCGACTATTTTCGGGCGTTAGGTATCTGGCGTGGCATGGGCGGATGGGTTTCACCCAGACGCAGCTTTGTCCCTTAGCCCACCCAATCGTCGCCGGGCTTTCAGATTCTCAATTAAGCCCCATCGATATACCAGAGCGTGAGCGCCGGCCCTAACGACTCGTGCAACAAAGTCGGAAGGCAACAAGGGCCGGGTCCCCGTCGCGAAGCGACCGGGCGATGAGCGGGAACCATCCGAGTTCCCGCTCATATTTAGGGTGCTGGAGACGCCTTGACGGCGGCGTTCTCGGCCGCCTCCTGGGCTGCGGTCTCTCCGGCCTCATGAGCTGCGTCTTCGTTCGGATGACCGCCACCAGCGGGTCGAGTCCCGTTGTTCTCGGCGGCTTCCTCTGCAGCGGATTCTCCGGCCTCGTGTGCGGTTGCCTCGTTCGACTTCGGGGTCGGCGACGGCGAGGCTGCGGTCTGAGCTGCGTTGACGGACGTCAGTGTCGTCTTCGCCAGGAACGTGGCCCCAAGGACGCCACCGAAGATCATGGCGGCGGCAACGACGGATGCAAAAACCAGGGTATGTGTCTTCTTCATGCCACCCATCTTCTGCGCGCAACCTCAAAACGGCCTTGGAATCCGATCAGAGTCTCAATTCGCTTTTGGGCCGTATTGTTATGGCCTCGTGGCGACCGAGATGCTGAGAGTGATCGAACCGGCCACGGAGCAGGTCCTGGCCGAGATTCCCCTGGCCGGCGTCGAAGAGGCCGACCAGGCCGTCGCCCGCGCAAAGGCTGCTTACCCGGCCTGGAGGGCGGTGACGCCGCGCGACCGCGCGAACGTGCTGCGCCGCCTCGCCGCAGCTGTGGAGCAGAACCTGGAGAAGCTCGCGCGGCTCGAAGCGCGCAACGTGGGCAAACCCATCGCCGACGCCCGCGGCGAGGTGGGCATGGTGGTGGACGTCTTCAACTACTTTGCCGGCGCCCCCGAGCGCCTATTCGGCAAGACGATTCCCGTCGCGGGCGGCGTGGACATGACGTTCCGCGAGCCCCTGGGTGTCGTCGCGCTGATCGTGCCCTGGAACTTTCCGCTGGCGATCTCCTCCTGGAAGGTCGGGCCCGCGCTCGCGGCCGGCAACACTGTCATCCTCAAGCCTGCCGCGCTCACACCGTTGACCGCAATTGAGCTCGAGCGCATCGCCCTCGAAGCCGGCCTTCCCGAAGGCGTGCTCAACGTGGTGGTCGGTGCGGGACGCACGGTGGGTGAGCGACTCGTCGAGCACCCCGACGTGGCGAAGGTCGCCTTCACTGGATCCACTGAGGTGGGCAAACGGATCGGCCAGCTGGCGGCCGCTTCGATCAAGCGCGTGACGCTCGAGCTCGGCGGGAAGTCCGCCAACATCGTCTTCGCCGACGCCGATCTCGACAAGGCTGCGGCGTCAGCGCCGCTGGCGGTGTTCGGTAACGCCGGCCAGGACTGCTGCGCACGGTCACGCATCCTGGTCGAGCGATCCGCGGTCGATCGTTTCATGCGCGCGCTGGAGGTCGCGATCAAGGCCCTCAAGGTGGGCGATCCGTTAGATGAGAGCACCGAGATGGGACCGCTCATCTCTGCCGACCAGCGTGACAAGGTCGCCTCTTATGTCGGTGACGGGGCTCCGGTCGCGATTCGCGGAAGCGCCCCTACTGGTCCCGGCTACTGGTTTCCACCGACCGTGCTCTCACCGGTGTCGAATAACGACCGCGCCGCGCGCGAGGAAATCTTTGGTCCAGTCGTGGCCATCATCCCCTTCGAGGACGAGGCGGATGCAATCCGGATCGCCAACGACACGGTCTACGGGCTGTCCGGTTCGATCTGGACGAGCAACGCCGGCCGTGCCATGCGTGTGGCTCGCGCGCTCGAAACTGGAACGATATCGATCAACTCCAACAACTCGGTGCGCGTGACGACTCCATTCGGCGGGTTCAAGCAGTCAGGCATCGGCCGCGAGCTCGGACCGCACGCACTCGAGCACTACACAGAGCTGAAGAACGTCTTTCTGTCGACCAGCTGAAAGGACGAGTCGCGGTGACCGGTCACCGCCCCAAGCTGAGGCGCATTTTTCGCCGCCGGAGCCGGCAGTCGCGGCCCTGACGCGAATGGGAGACCCGCGGGAGCCGGCACTCGCGGCTTCCGATAAATTGGAGCGGGCGATGGGAATCGAACCCACGTAAACAGCTTGGAAGGCTGCCGCACTACCATTGTGCTACGCCCGCGTTCGGTGTTTTTGCCTGGGGGCCCATAGGGAATTACGGGCTCGGCCAGCAATTAGAGTAACTAGAGTTCCGAGCTTGGCCCGGTCGTCTAGTGGACTAGGACGCAGCCCTTTCAAGGCTGATATCGCGGGTTCGAATCCCGCCCGGGCTACTCCGGGTACACCTGCATCCGATGGTGGGCGGCGAGGGTTTCGAACCCCCGACCTCCAGCATGTCAAGCTGGCGCTCTCCCAACTGAGCTAGCCGCCCGCGTCCCCCGCGATCTCATTGCGATGTCCGGGAGTTCGTGGGGCTCTCGGAATGACTACCGAGTGACGACTTATTGTAGTTGTCGTGCCTCCCCACATCGGCCGGCGCACGCGCCGTGTCGAGGACGAGCGACTCATCACCGGAAAGGGGCGCTATGCGGGGGACATCAAGCTCGACGGCCTGGTTCATATCGCCTTCTGCCGGTCGACCCTTCCTCACGCCCGAATCGAGGCCGTCGACCGCTCAGCGGCCATTGCGATGCCGGGGGTGATCGCGGTCTGGACCGCTGACGAGCTGCCCGAAGTCGCCGCGGGTCTGAGCGACTTCGGTCCCGCGGGAATCGAACAGCGTGGACGGCCAATCATGAACCGCGATGAGGTCAACTACGTCGGAGAGGCGTACGCGATGGTCGTCGCCGAGACGGCCTACCAGGCGCAGGACGCGGCCGAGCAGGTAGCTCCCGAATTCGATCCGCTGCCCGGCGTTGGAGATGTCGTGTCAGCCACCGCCCCCGGGGCACCAGTCGTTCACGACGACATGAAATCCAACATCGCGCAGTCGGCGTCGACCACCTATGGCGATATCAAAGCCGCGTTCGCTTCCGACAATGTCACCGCGAAGATCCGGCTGACGACGGCGCGCGTCGCCGGCGCCGCAATGGAGCCCCGTACGGTCACCGCAACGCCGGATTCGGAAACCGGCGGCATCAAGATGTGGACCTCGACCCAAAACATATTTGGCGTCAGGGGAGCGGTCGCGTCGGCCCTCGGCGTCGATGAGGACAAGGTCCGTGTTCTCGCCGAGGACGTCGGCGGCGGTTTCGGCGCCAAGGGCAGCGTCTTTCCCGAGGAGGTGCTCACCGCGCTTGCGGCGTGGCGCTTGAAAAGGCCGGCGCGATGGGTGGCATCGCGAAGCGAGGACGGCGCGACGACGGCCCAGGGACATGGCTCTGTGATGGAGCTCGAGCTCGCCGCGGACCGAAACGGCAAGCTGACCGGACTGCGCGGAAGTCTCATCCACGACGTCGGCGCGTACGCAGGCTCGGGCACCGGGCAGCCCGGCATCATCATCGGCCACATGATCTCGGCCTACGTGCTGCCCGCGATGGATGTCGCGCACCAGCTCGTGTACACGAACGCAGTCCCCAGCGGGTTCATCCGCGGAGGCGGGCGACCACTGGGCAACTACGGCATGGAGCGGGTCATCGACCGGCTGGCGCGCGAGCTCGACCTCGAGCCGGCGGAGCTACGGCGGCGCAACCTGATCCAGCCGGACCAGATCCCATACA
Organism: Candidatus Dormibacteraceae bacterium; assembly: GCA_041493095.1. Lineage (GTDB taxonomy): Bacteria > Chloroflexota > Dormibacteria > Dormibacterales > Dormibacteraceae > Palsa-870. Next base: position 1,586 of record JBGPYE010000069.1, on the reverse strand, counting down.
CGACCGGATTCCCTGCCGGCCGCAGTGGCTACGTGTACGACAGCGGCGACTACCCGCGCCTGCTGGAGCTGGCGCTCGAAAAGCTAGGCCGCGAACCCGAACAGGCAGATGGCCGGCTGATCGGCGTGGGAGTTGCATGCTGCGTCGAATCCACGGGCTTCGGGCGCGGTGAGCCGGCGAAAATCCATGTGGCGAAAGATGGGACCGCCCACGTCTACGTGGGCTCGACGCCTCAGGGGCAAGGCCACGAGACGATGGTTGCCCTCGTTGTCGCCGAAAGGCTCGGCTGGCCGTTCGAGAAAATTCGCGTCACGGCGGGTGACACCCAACACGTGCCCTTTGCCCTGCTCACTGCGGGCAGCCGCAGCGCGGTGATGGTCGGCAGCGCCGCGGCGCAAGCTGCCACGGCCATGCGAAAACGCGTGCTCGAATGCGCCGGTGAGGCGCTCGAGGCGGCCGTGCAGGACATGGTCCTGGAGGATGGCGTGATTGGAGTTCGCGGCGCCCCGGCGCGGCGGGTGCCCGCGACCGATGTTCTGCCGGACGAAGGCCTCGAGGTCTTCGAGAGCTTCGACCCGAAGCGCCCGCTTGCGTTCTCGAGCGGTTGCCATGCCGCGGTCGTCGCGGTCGACCCTGAGACAGGGCATGTCGAGGTGCTCAAGTACGTGATCGCGCACGACACCGGCAAGGCCATCAACCCGGTCACGCTTGAGGGACAGCTTCACGGCGGCTACGCGCACGGACTCGGGTATGCGTTGTACGAGGCGGCAATCTACGACGCGGACGGCTCCTATCGGACGGCCAGCTTCCTCGACTACACGGTCGTCAGCTCCGGAGAGGTGAGCGAGCCCGAGCTGGTGCACATCGAAACTCCGACCGACGCAAACCCCGAGGGGTTCAAGGGCGCCGGTGAGAGCGGCACGATCCCGGTTCCCGCAACGATCGCCAACGCCGTCGAAGACGCGCTGCGCAAACGCAGGCCTGATGCCGTGGTCGACCGGCTGCCCATCACCTCAGACCGCATCGTCGAGCTGCTCACCTCTGGGCACTGATCCGCGGGGTACCAACCCCCCACTGGGCCCAGGGGGAATCAACTGGCGCCGCAACCTGGCCGCGCTCTGGTTTGCAGAGTTCATGGCGATCTTCGGTTTCAGCTTCGCTTTCCCGTTCCTCTCGATCTTCATCCACCATGACATGGGCGTCGCACAGGGCCGAGACCTCGACCTCTGGACGGCGGCGACGGCCAGCGTGTCAGGGTTGGCGATGGCGATCGCGAGTCCGATCTGGGGAGTGCTCGGAGATCGCTACGGCCGCAAGCCGATGTTGATCCGATCGATGGTGGGCGGCGCGTTCACAGTCGGCTTGATCTACTTCGCTCACAACCCGACAGAGCTGCTCATCCTGCGCTTCCTTCAAGGCGCGACCAGTGGGACCGTGGCCGCGGCGACGGCCATCGTGGCAGCCGAGACACCGCGCAACAAGGTCGGATGGGCCCTTGGCGTCGTCACGTCAGCCGTGGCGCTAGGCGGCGCCATCGGCCCGGTCGTCGGCGGTGTGGCCGGCGCGGTGTTCGGCTTGCGCCTGGT
>JBGPYE010000270.1:0-2521 GCA_041493095.1 Candidatus Dormibacteraceae bacterium | reverse complement strand
CAAGAACGCCACCGCGCTCGCGACCTCGTCCGGCACGCCGATCCTGCCCATCGGATTCGAGGCCAGCACCCGTTCCAGGATGGCCTCATTACCCCACAACGCTTCCGCAAAGCGAGTCTTGATCAGGCCTGGGGCGACTGCGTTGACGCGGACCTTGCCGCCCAGCTCGCGGGCAAGTTGCCGCGTGAGCATGATCACGCCCGCCTTCGTGACGTTGTAGACGCCGAGGCCGAGGCCGGGCCGCAGGCCACCGACGCTGGCGACATTTACGATCGCCCCGCCGTGGGTCTCCATCCACGCTTCGTAGACGAGCTTCGTCAAAACGAAGACCCCGCGCAGGTTGACTTCGAAAGTCTTGTCCCACGCCGTCACCTCGGCGCCCAGCACGGGGCCGACGTAAGGGTTGGTGGCGGCGTTGTTCACCAGGATGTCGATGTGGGCGAAGCGCTCCATCACCGACTTCACGAGCCGGTCGAGGTCTTCCGGCCGGCCCGCATGAGCAGCGATGGGCCACGCGCGCTCCGGGTAGGTCGCGTTGATCCGCGCGGCCTCTTCGTCAAGGTCCGCCTGCTTGCGGCTGGAGAGGACGACCTGGGCGCCCTGCTCGGCAAGCGCCCCGGCGATCGCGCTGCCGATGCCCCGGCTCGCCCCGGTGACAAGCGCGACTCGCCCTGTCAGGTCGAATCTGGAGCCTTCGGGCACGGCTGATACGATAGCCACTCCCATGGCAGTCTCGGGGAAAGCCGCCGAGGACATCCTCGAACGGATCTTTCAGCCCACCACCAAACCAAGCGCTCGGGACCAGGCCGAAGAGACGCTGCGGCACCCCAAGCGACTGGTCTACGTTGCCATGTCGAACAAGGTTTTCTACTGGCGGGCGCATATCCAGAAGTTCGTCCTGGACTCGGGAATGGTCCCCGTCAGCCCCTTCATGCTCTTCGACTACTACCTGATGCACACCGTGTCGAAGGACGTGGTGCGCGAAGCGATGAACAATCTGCTTGCGCGCTGCGATGAGGTCTGGGTCTTCGGACGGATCTCGCTCGGCGTCAAAGTCCAGGTCGGCATCGCCAAGCGCATGAACAAAGCAGTGCGCTACTTCGACATCGCAGACCTACCCGTAACGGTGATGCCGAGCACCGAAGAAACGGCCCAAGAAGAGCTGAAAGACTAGCCCGAGGCCACCACTCTTCGGTACCAAGCCTCAGGGTGCGCCAACTCCTCAAGGCGCGGCATGTGCGCTTCGCTCGTCCAGACCTTGTTCAGGACTTTCATCCCGTGCTGGTCGAAGATTGCCCGGCAGAACGCCTCCCCGCGTTGGTACTGCTGCAGCTTCAGGTCCAGGCCGGTCAGCTTCCAGATCAAGACCTCGAGCGGACTCTTGCCTGAGCTCCGGTCGCGATAAGCCTTCTCGAGCTGCTCGAATCCCGGCAGAAGCTTGACTCCGAGCCCGTTCATGACGAGGTTGCTGTACCCCTCGATCACCGACATGGTGCCCTGGATCTGGCGCATCACCCTCCACTGGGCCGGCAGGATGCCCGCGAACGCCGCGATCCGCGCAACCGATGCGCCCTGCTTCGTCACGGAATCGACGAGCACCCGCATCGAGCTCTCCATGTACGGCCGCAGCCATGGATGCGCAGCGAACTGCCATGCGTGCGTCATCTCGTGGAGGATCAACCAGCGACGCAGGTCCTCGCCGGGCAGGTCTGCCCGTCGAGCCCACTCCTCGACGTTCGACTCCACCAGGTAGAGGCCTTCGCCACCGACCGGCTCGGCGCCAAGGAGCTGCGGGTCGTACTGGCCCAGGACGCGGCGTCCGATGAACGCCAGCATGAAGGCCACGTAGTGGTCGACGCCCGAACGCCCGACCTCGACCAGCAGTGAGTTGGGCACACGTCCGGTTTCGAGCACCGGATCGATCACACGTCGCAGGATGCCCAGGTTCAGGTCGAGCCAGCCGACGCGGTCGAGGGCATCGAACTTCGGCAGCGACGCGCCTTTGGGAAGTCCGCCCACAAACTCGAGCATCGGCTTCTCGAGCTCCGCGGCCATCGAGCGATAGCCCCTGGCGGCGGCGGCCAGCGACGCCGGGTCGAGCCTTGTCGTGTCGAAGCGCGCGGCTGCTGCGCGACGGACCTGCTGCCAGTCCACCAGCACGGTGGTCCCGCCACGCGGCCGGACCGCCTCGGCGACGGCAGCCGTCGCCAAACCGATCAGCACGCCGTAGACAGCCGCTCTTCCAACCGACGAACGCCTCATGCCGCCACATTAGAGAAACGCGGCAGGCGGGCGTTTCAGGCTGGGCGGCCTTGGCGCCCCGCTCCCGAGCCGCCTAGTAGATGTAAGGCCAGCTCCGGTTGCGCTTGAAGACGACCTTGCACCCTTCGCATCGGAACACGATCTGGAGGTGCCGCCTCCCGATCGCCGCCGCGTCGCGCCCACACACTGGGCAGGATGCTGTTTCCATCTGGAACGGAGCCGGCAGGGGTTCGACCTTGATCTCTAAGCGTCTTCTCTT
>JBGPYE010000079.1:0-6853 GCA_041493095.1 Candidatus Dormibacteraceae bacterium | reverse complement strand
AGCCGATCTGAGACCACCCTGCCTCTCTCGCCCGCTCGACGGCAGCCTGCCGGAGCGGACGTTCCGCGTTGGGAACCGGCCCGGCGCCGCCGTGGACGATCAGCGCCGGTCGGACGCTATTTCGGCCAGTCGGCGCGGCGGTCGACCATGCGTCGTTCGGCGATGCGCCGGTCGAACGGATAGAGCACGCGCCGGCCGGCGTTGGCCCGCGCGGGATCCCGTCTTTCGACAAACCTCCGCTCCACCCAGTCGCGCCTGTCGCTGCTGCGCCTTTCGGGTCCCCGAGGGACCAACACGTCGCTCAAAACCACTCCTTCCTCCCGTGCGAGCACTGGTCGGTGATGCTATCGCACGCCACGGTCCAGCGCTGACAACTTGTCATCAAGTTTTCGCTCGGCCTTCCGCCGCTCCAGCTCGTCGCCCGGTCCCAGGTCGACAAAGCGCGCGTAGCCGGCCAGCCTCGGGTGGACCTCGCTGACCCGGCGGAACATCTCCTGCGCCACCCACCGGTAGTCGGGATGTCCTTGCGGGGTGGTCCGCAGCTCGCACAGGTGGAACACTTCGCGGAGGTTGGCCTTGAAGTACCAGCGCAGGCGAAAAGACAGTGGAACAAGGTATTGGGCCAGCGCCGGGCCTGCGTCGCGCTCCAGCCTGGCGTGTGCGGCGGTCGCGGCTTCGACCGCCGCGGCAAAGCGCCCGACAAACTGATCGTTCTGGCCGAGGTCGGCGAGCCCGGGCGGAAGGTCGTAGCCCAGAGATGTACCAAGGACCTGGCGGTCCTGGGTGAGCATCCGGTGGCGGTGCAGGTCGCGATACGCGCCGAAGTTGGCGACGATCTCGAACGTGTAGCTGGCATGCTCCAGGGCGCGAGGCGCGCGCTGGCGCCGGTTGGCTCGATCGCCAAGCAGGGCCTCCAGCACCTGAGCGGGATCCCCACCCTGCTCCGCGAGTCCGGCGTTCGATTGCGGGAAAAGCGCGGCCGCCGCCACCTTCCGTTCAGCGTCGGGGTCGTGGTCGATGAGCTTCACGCTTGGCCCCGATTGAGGCTCTGGCTGGATGCGCCGCGCCAGGCCAGCGACCTCGCTTCGGATCCGCGCCATGCGCTCGGCCGCCGGCCGGCCGTACCGGTCGTCGAGCGCCCGCTTGACGAACGAAGGAATCACCGCACCCAGCTCGCGATGCAGGTCGGTGGCGAGCTGGCGGCATTCCGGCAGCTCGTGCGCCGCCATCTTCGTGATCAGGTACTCGAACGCGCGGCCGTTGCCGAAAAGGCCGAGGTTGGTCAGGGTGCCGGCGGGCAAGAGCCCCCGGAGCAGATCGAGCGCTTTGGCCCTCGTCGCAGACTTCCAGGCCCGGTCGGTCTCGCCGGCTTCCAGCGGGAATCGCTGCCGAATGGCGTCGGTGACGGGTTCGACCATGCCGCTGTAGGCGGCGAAGAGCGCGTCGGCGGCGGGCTCGTAGTCGGGGTGAGCGAGCTCGGGACCGCGGTGGTAGAGGTGGCGGCCGTCGGGACCGGGCCGGTCGAACCGGACGTATCGCGTCGACTTCTCCAGCGGCGAGATGCCGATCCGGCTGTCCTCGAGCGCCTTGGCTGCCAGCGTGGAGGTGCGCTCGACGGCGACGTGCGCGCCGGCGAGCTCGGCGACCGAATCGTCTCCATAGCCCACCAACACCCGCTCGTAGAACTCCTCGGCTCGCTGTACGGCCACCATGTCGAGCGTGTCCGAGTGCTCCCCCGTGAGGGCCTCGAATCCAGACTCGGGTGAGTTGATGAACTCGTCCAGCAGCACGCGCCGAAGGCTTTTCTCGGTGCGCGAGTAGCGGGAAAAGAGCGCGCCCTTGACGACCTCGGGGAGGTTGCGGAGGGCGAACACCGGCCGGTCGAGATTAGTGAAGTACCGCGCGAGGAGGACCGATTCGGCGTCGGAAAACTCGGGCGCGGCCACGCCGCTATGGTCCTACATAGGGGGTCAGGCAGTTCAGTTGTCCCCGAGTTGTCCCCAGATCTGTTAAGAACCGCCTGCGAATTGCCGACATTCGTGATTGCGCTAGCCTCGAAATTGGTTATGGATTGGGAGGAGAGGTGGCAGGAAGTCGTGCGCGAGAGGGCGAGCCTTGCCGGCCGGCACGGGGACCCGGGCTACTGGGACCGCCGCGCGCCGAGCTTCGCTCGTTCGACTCGCAGCCGGGCCGACGAGTTCCTTTCCGTCATCGACCCCTATCTCTCGCCGCGCAAGACTCTGATCGACGCCGGCGCCGGCACAGGTCGCCATGCGACTCCCCTCGCGGATCGGCTCGAATGGGTCACGGCCGTCGAGCCGTCAGAGGGCATGCGCGCGCAGATCCCGGCTAAAGACAACATCACGATTGTCGCCAGCACGTGGGAGGAGGCAGAGGTCGCACCCGCCGACCTCGTCATCTGCTGCCACGTGCTCTATGGCGTCGAGGACCCGGCGGCTTTCATCGCCAAGCTCGAACAGTCTGCGCGTGAGCGAGTGTTCATCATGCTGCGCGAGAGCGACTTGCCTCACCCGGCCGCCGCGATTCGAAAGCGGCTCGCCGGCGACCCGGGTCCGCGCCTTCCTCGCTTCAGCGACCTCTTCATGCTGCTGATGCAGCTCGGCATCGCACCGGACGTCACCTTCCTCCGCTACACGAGCTCCAACCGGTATTCGAACTTCGAGGAGGCGCTCGCCGATTCGCGCGCGCTGGTGGGAGATGTTTGGGATGAGGCGGTGGGCCGATCGATGCTCGAAGGCATGCTGACTCGCGAGGGCGACGACTTTGTTTTTGGGGGCGGCACCGTGTTGTCGGGAGTGGCACATTGGCGACCACAGGGCAAGAGCTGACCCTCCGGCCGATGCGGCCGGCGGACCGTGACCGAGTGATGGAGATCTGTCGTGATGTGTGGGACGGGCACGACTACGTCCCGCGCGTCTTCGACGCCTGGGTGGCGGACGCCGGATCCACCTTCCAGGCCGCCGAGCTCGAGGGCACAGTCGTTGGCCTGCAGCGTTTGCGACCGTACGCCCCCGGACTCATCTGGTACGAGGGGCTGCGAGTCGCGAGCTCGCACCGCCGCCAGGGCCTCGCGAGGACGATGCTCGCCTCCGGCATCGCGGAGGCGAAGGACCAGGGATTCCGGGAGATGCGGCTGGCCACCGGCAACCCGGGCGCCGCCCGACTCTTCGAGTCCGCAGGGTTTGAGCGGCGACTGGACACTCGATGGTGGCGCGCTCAACGAGTGGAAGGTGGGGAGCCTTCCCGGATCCCGGATCCGTCAGAGGCCGGGAAGCTGTGGTCGGTGGTCGAGAAGAGCCCCGGCATCGAGCTGTACCGCGGAGTCACCGCCGACTTCAACGGCGCGCGCGACCTTAATGCCACGGAGCTCGAACGGCTCGCGACGACCGGAATGCTCAGGGCCGGTCCTGGAGGTCGAGCTGTCGTCGGGATGAGGGACCCCTGGAGTGCGAATCTCGCGGTCGGATTCGTCGCCGGCCAGGGTGGTGCGCTGCGCGAGCTGCTCATGTCGCTGCGATTCGAAGCGGACGCCGACGGGCTCGATCACGTCACGGTCGCGCTCCCGCGCGACCATCCGGCGGCCGGGGACATGACCGCTTCCGGATACGATCTCGCGAATGACGACGACACCAGCTACATCTATGGCCTGCAGCTCTAGGTGACGCGGCGATACGTCGTCATAGGCAATGGCATCGCCGGGCAGACGGCCGCGGAGGAGCTGCGCAAAAGCGACGCCGACGCGTCGATCGTGATGATCGCCGCGGAGCGGCATCCGCTCTACAACCGCGTCGCCCTGCCCCGATATCTGCGCGGCCAGGTGCGACGCGAAAAGGTGCTGATGCGCACAGTCGAGGATTACGCGAGGCAGAAGCTCGACATACATTTCGAGACCTGGGCGACGGAGATCGACGCCAAGAGCAAGGTTGTGCGCACGAACCGCGGCCAGGAATTTCCTTACGACGCGCTGCTCATCGCGACGGGTGGCCGGCCGAAGCCGCCGCCGTGGCCTGGCTCCGATGAGGTTTCCGCCTGCCTGGGGTTTCAGACGCTCGACGACACCGACTCGATCATCGAGAAGGCGGATGAGGCGGAGCGAGTGCTGGTCATGGGCGGCAGCTTCATCGGCTACGAGCTGGCCGAGGGAGTGAGCTTTCGCAAGAAGGCGAAGCTGACGTGGATCATGCGCGGCCCCTGGTTCTTGCGCTATGTGCTCGACCAGGAAGGAGGCCAGCTCTGCCGTCAGATGGGCGAGGCCCAGGACGTGGAGTTCATCGTCTCGGACGAGGTCCAGAAGTTCAGCCGCACCAACGGTCGGTTCCACGCCGAGACCGTCAACGGCAAGCACGTCGATTTCAACCTGCTCACGTACGGCGTGGGTCTCGACTACTACACCGAGCCTGTGCGCGACACGGGCATCGAGCTGAACAAGGGCATCGTCACCGACTCCAAGCTCCGCACCGCAGCGCCGGACGTTTACGCGGCGGGAGACGTGGCGGTGTTCTACGACCTGATGGTCGAGCGCCACAACCAGATGGGCACGTGGGACAACGCGGAAGCGCACGGCAAAGTGGCGGCGCGCAACATGGCCGGCGCGTCCGAGGACTTCTTCGACGTCCCCACCTACACGACGACGATGTTCGGATCGACGCTGGCGGTGATGGGCGTGACGCCTGACGTGCAGCCCGGCCTCGAATCGGTGCGCACCTACAGCTTCGAAGAAAAGTTCTACCGCAAGCTCTTCTTCAAAGACGATCGCCTCGTCGGCGCGATCATGATCGGACCGCCGAAGGGCCGGAAGAAATTGATCGAGATCATGCGGTCGCGGCAGGTGATCGAGCGACCGAGGCAAGAGCTCCTCGACCCGACCAACCTCGCCAACTAGATCGGTATGCTTAGCCCTGAAAGAATGGCTTTCGCTTACAGCGAATCAGCTCAGCTGGTCAAGAGCGCCCTCGGCGCGATCCTGCGCCAGCGTCGTGAAGCGTCGCGCCGGACGCTGACCGAGGTCGCCGGCGAGGCCGGCCTGTCGCCCGCCCACCTTTCCGAGGTGGAACGGGGCCGCAAGGAGGTCTCCACCGAGCGTCTGCTCGCGGTGACCCACGCGCTCGGCGCACGTCCAGCCGACATCTACGCGGAGCTCGCTCGTATTTTGGGAGCGGATCCGGATCGGCCTGAGTGGCCGGAGGATCCGCCGGCGAAGCTTCGACTCGCCACCGCCTCGCTGCCGTTGGAGGCGCTGCGCAGCGTCGCCGACTTCAGCGCTTACCTGGCGATGGCCCACCCACCACCCAGACCGAAACCCCGAATCGGCTTCGATACAAGGAGATAGACGCGATGACCATGATCCCGATGGTGATCACCAACGACGGCCGCGGCGAGCGGGCCTACGACATCTACTCGCGCCTGCTCAGGGACGGCATCATTTTCCTGCGCGGCGTCATCGACGACGACCTGGCGAGCACTGTCACTGCCCAGCTGCTGTTCCTCGAGAGCGAGGCGCCCGACCGTGACATCCAGCTCTACATCAACAGCCCGGGTGGATCGCTCACCGCGGCGCTGTCCGTGTACGACGCCATGCAGTACGTCGCCCCGAAGGTGGGGACCCTGTGCACCGGGCTCGCCGCGAGCGGCGCTTCAATCCTCCTCGCGGGAGGAGATCCCGGCATGCGCTTATCCCTGCCCCACGCGCAGATCCTCATCCACCAGCCGTTCACGCAGGGCATCCAGGGCCAGGCGAGCGACATCCAGCTGCACGCGCAGGAGATCCTGCGGCAGCGCGAAGCGATGGCTCGCATCTACACCAAGCACACCGGCCGGCCGCTCGAGGACGTCGAGCGGGCGATGGAGCGCGACTTCTTCATGAACCCGGAAGAGGCCAAGAAGTGGGGCCTGATCGACCTGATCGTCGAGAAGAACCCTCATGCAGCAGCGACGACCCCCGTAACAGCTCCCGCTTGAAGGTAGTCGTCCTCGGCGGGACCCGATTCATCGGTCGCGCCATCGTCGAGGAGCTTGCCGGCTCCGGCCACGAAGTACTGGTCGTCCATCGCGGCAACCTCGAGCCCGACGACATGCCGCCGGTGAAGCACCTGCACGCCGACCGGATGGAACTCGGGGCGCACCGCGAGGAGCTCGCCGCGTTCGATCCCGAGGCGGCAGTCGACTGCCGCGCGCTGACGCGGGCGGACTCAGAGGTCGCGCTCGGCGCTCTGCCCAAAGGGCTCCGGTTGGTGGTCGTCTCGAGCATCGACGTGTACCGCGCGTTTGGAGCGCTGAACGACGAGCGCGAGACCGACCCTGTTCCGCTCGACGAGGACTCTGCTGTCCGCCCCAACCGTTACCCGTATCGCGGGCTGATGCCGGGCATGGAACAGTACGACAAGCTCGACGTCGAGGACGTCTACCTGGCACAGGGCGCGTCGTCCGTCCGCCTGCCGATGGTCTACGGCGAGCACGACTACCAGCTGCGGGAGGAGTTCATCCTGCGGCGCTTGCGCGCCGGCCGCGCCCGCATCCCGTTCGGAGCTGGCACCTGGCTCGCAGCTCGCGCATACGTTAGAGATGTCGCGCGTGGTGTGCAGCTCGTGCTCGAGACTCCGGATGTCACCGGCCACGTGTTCAACCTTTGCGAGGACAGGACCTATTCGATGCGCATGTGGTCGCGCATGATCCTCGACGCGGCGGGCTCCGACGCGGAGCTGGTGCGAGTCGCTGACGATCTCCTGCCCGAGGACCTGAAGCCCACCGGCACGATGAGCCAGCACATCGCAGTCAGCGCTCACAAGGCGCACTCGATTCTTGGCTGGACGACCTCCGATCCATCGGTGACGTT
>JBGPYE010000221.1:0-3547 GCA_041493095.1 Candidatus Dormibacteraceae bacterium | reverse complement strand
CGATGGCTGAGATGAGGATGATCGAGGCGGTGCGCGCGGCCATCGGCGAGGAGATGGAGCGCGACGAGCGGGTGCTGGTCCTAGGCGAGGATGTCGGCCGCAAGGGCGGAGTGTTTGGGGCGACCGACGGTCTCTACGCCCGCTTTGGCGAGGCCCGGGTGCTCGACACTCCGCTGGCCGAGTCGGCCATCGTCGGCGTCGCGATCGGCGCCGCCCTCAACGGCATGATCCCGATCGCCGAGATCCAGTTCGCTGACTTCATACACCCGGCGTTCGACCAGATCGTCAGCGAGGCCGCGCGAACCCGTTACCGATCGAACGGCGACTGGTCCGTGCCCATCGTGATCCGCACTCCGTTCGGCGGTGGAGTGCACGGCGGCCTGTATCACTCGCAATCGATCGAGGCGTTCTATGCCCATGTCCCAGGGCTGAAGGTGGTCGTCCCGAGCATGCCGGCCGACGCGCACGGCCTGCTCAAGTCAGCCATCCGCGATCCGGACCCGGTCCTTTTCCTGGAGCACAAGAAGGTCTACCGGCTTGTCGCCGAGGAGATCCCGGACGGCGACCACCTCGTCCCCATCGGTCCCGCCGTCGTGCGGCGCCAGGGCACGAATATGAGCTGCTTCGCCTGGGGCCTGATGACCCACTACTGCCTGCAGGCAGCCGCACAGCTGGAGACCGAAGGCGTGAGTGTCGAGGTCGTCGACTTGCGCACGCTCGCACCGCTTGACCGGGAGACGATCCTGGAGTCTGTGCGCAAGACGGGCAAGGCGATCGTCGTACACGAAGACAACCTCACCGGCGGGTTCGGCGCGGAGGTCGCGGCCATCATCTCCGAGCACGCGTTCGACAGCCTGGACGGGCCCGTCGTGCGCGTCGCGGCCCCGGACATCCCGGCCATGCCGTTTAACACGCCGCAGGAGGAGTTCTTCATGCCGAACCCGCAGAAGATCGCTGATGCGATGAGGAAACTTGCCTCCTATTAGACGGCTGAGCAAAAAGGCCGGCCCCCCTCCCCAGCCCGCCCCCTCGCGGGGGAGGGAGCTGCCTAAAATCTCGACCTGGGAGTACGGGATGCGGAGGGAGGCGGTGGCGGCCGGCCTCGATGCGGCTGGGCTGGACGCGATGTGCGTCTTCTACCCCGCGCGTGTCGCATACCTCACTGGCTTCCACCACATCCCGACCGAGCGCCCCATCGCGCTCATCCTCGGTTCGAAAGCGAACGCGGTGCTGATCGTCCCCGCGGTGGAGAAAGAGCACGCGGAATCGTCGACATCGCTCGAGCGGATAGACGTGTATTTCGAGTACCCCGGCGCCCAACACCCGATGGAGCGCGTATCGACGATTCTCACCGAGATCGACGCGAAGCCCCGACGCACCGGCGCGGATCACGACGGGTACATCCCCTACTGGGGCTATCGAGGCCCTCGCCTGAGCGACCTGATCGGCCAGGCTCCGTTTGACGCCGAGCAGATCGTCGAGTCACTGCGCCAGGTCAAGTCAGCCGCTGAGATCGCATGCATCCAGCTGAGCTGCGACTGGGCGGCGCGCGCCCATCGCCGCATGCAGTCCGCCATCACCACCGGCAAGACCGAGATGGAGTGCTACGCGCCGGCCGGCATCGAGACCCTGCAGGAGATGCTGCGCGAGATGCCCGGCTGGCGCCCTCGTGGGTTCAGGGGCAACGGCCTCACGTCAATGTTCGTCGGCGGTAGCTCGACCGCTATGCCGCACGGGTTCGTGAAAGGACACGGCATCCAGAAAGGCGATGTGCTGGTGAGCGGGGCCAGCGCCGACATCGACGGGTACGGCAGCGAGCTCGAGCGGACGATGGTGGTCGGAGAGCCAACGGCCGAGCAAGAGCGTGCCTTCGGCGCGATGCTCGCATTGCAGACGTGCGCAATCGAGGTCATGGCGCCGGGCGTTACCGCCGGCGAGGTTGAGCTGGCCACCGTGCGGCTTGCGGCGGAGCTTGGCGTCGCAGACAATCTCCGGCACCATGTCGGGCACTCGATCGGCCTCGAAGGCCACGAGGCCCCGTTCCTCGACCGAGGCGAAGAGGCGGTGCTGGAACCCGGCATGGTGTTCACGGTCGAGCCCGGCGTCTACGTCAAAGACCTTGGCGGCTTCCGGCACTCGGACACTGTCGTCATCACCGATGACGGCTGCCGCGTGATGACTGACTACCCGCGCGAGCTAAAAGACCTCATCGTCACGCCGTAGCGGGTTCGGGCAGCGGCCGGACTTTGCTTGTGTACATGTGCAGCACTGTCGTGCCGTCGGTCGTGTGGCGGCGGACGCGATCGACCGACATTGGAGGCAGCATGCCCTGGTCCTCCAACGTGACCACTGTCTCCTTAGGCCCGACCGTCCTCCATACCTCGCCAACCATCTCCCGCGGAAGGCTCCCGGGGACGTAGACGTAACGGCGGTTCGGCACCTGGCTCCTGGCAAGCATCTCCGCACGCGAGAAGGCGTCATGCGCGGCGTAGTCCTTAAGGTAGGGATCGCTCACCTCCAGGAGCTCGTGATGTTGCTTGGGGTAGCGATCGCCTCGGTAAAGGAACACCGCCCCGCGACCGGCCGCGGCTCGCACGGCCTCCGCGATCACCGCTTGCGCGGCCATCTGGTCGTGCGGAAGGATGACGAGCACCTCCCCGGCGGACGGCCGGTTGCCCAGAGCGCTGGCGATTGAAGCCGCCGCGCGCTGGGGCCGGAACGGCACCGGGAAGACGGCCGGGCGGCGGGACCGATAGTAGCGGTATGTCGCCAGCCCGGCGATCAGTCCGATCAGAGTCAAGCCGCCACCGAACGCAGTCGCCAGTGGTTTTTCCACCAGGTTCACCGACCACGCAGCGATAACCAGGATGGTCGTGATGATCCCGATGGCAAAAATCGCGATCGATCGTCGCGTCCACTGGGTGCGTTCACGCCAGCGCACCACGTCAAGGCTGATGCACGTGAGGACGAACGTGCCGAGCAGGCCGAAAGCGTAGAGGTCGCCGAGGAGGATGACGCTCCCACGCGATGCGATGACGATGACAACGGGCAGGGCAACCGCAGCAAGAATGGCCCAGTGCGGGGTTACGCGCCAGCGGTTCCGCTGCTCCAGCGCGCGGGGCAAGAAACCCATCCGCGCCAGCGCGATGAAGACGTGGTAGGCGCCGATGATCGCGGTATTGCTCGCGAAGACCAGGAGCAGCGCGCCAGAGACCGCGACGTAAGCACCGAGGAGGCGCCCGGCGACATGAGCTCCCAGCAGCGAGATGAACTGGTTGGGGTCCGCGTTGGCGTTGAGGAGAGTGGTCGACCACAGCGTCAGCAATGGGCTCGTGATCGCCATCGTCAGCACCACCGCTCCCATCGCGCGATTCGCGACCGTCCGCCTCGGCTCGCGCATAGCAGGCGCCAGCTGCGCGATGCTCTCCAGCCCGGAGAAGGCGAGGAAGGCAGCGCCATAGCCCGTGATCAAGAGAAGCGGAGTCAGCGGAGGCCCGTGCGTGATCGCTGTGAAGCTGTGGAACACGCCGGCGGGTCCGAGGTAAAT
>JBGPYE010000266.1:0-2648 GCA_041493095.1 Candidatus Dormibacteraceae bacterium | reverse complement strand
CTGCATCGCGTCATCGGCCGGCCGAGCCACGGACTCTTTCCGTTCAAGATCCAGAATGCGTCCATCTCAGTCGTCGAAAAGCGCGACGGCCGCATGGTCATCGGCGGTGTCAACGACACGAGCCATCTCGACCAAGCGCTCGTCGCAGAACCCGGTCCCGGATGAACACGTGAACGACGCCGAACGATGGGATGGCGAGCTGGAGGAGAAAGCCTCGCCAGCTCCGTTGCTGCAATCGTGGGCATGGGGTGAAGTCCAATCCCGTGCCGGCTGGAAGATCGAGAGAGTTCGGTTGCCCGGCGGCGCAATGGCGAGCGTGCAGCTGCGATCGGTCGCCCTCGCGCGCGAGGCTTACGTCCCGCGCGGTCCGGTGCCTGCGACAGCGGACGCGATTGATTCGCTGGTCGCTTGGGCTCGCCGCGCGAAGGTGGCGCGCATCGTCATCGAGCCGGAAGCGCCGGCGGACTTCGCCGGCGCGCTCACTGAGCGCCAATTCGCGCCGGTTGCTCCGACGCAGCCGCAACACACCCGGATCGTGCAGCTGGCTCCGCCGGAAGAGCTTCTCAAATCCTTTCGGCATGGACGTCGCTACAACATTCGCGCGGGCCTGCGGCGCGGCGTCATCGTCAAGGAAGGCAAGGACGCGGCTGAACTGGTGCGCCAATCCGCAGCGGTGGAACAGCGGGAGTCCATCCACCTTCCCGACCGTCGCTACTACGACCTGCTGCTCGAGCTCCTCCCATGGTGCCGCACATACGTCGCCGTGCGACCTGACACGGACGAGGCGCTGGCCACCGTCCTCGTCGCGCGCCACGCAGGTCGCGCGTACAGCCTTTTCGCGGGTCGCAGCGGCAAGCACCCAGAGCTCATGGGCAACGACCTCGCCTGGTGGCACGCGATCAGCTCGGCGGCGGAGGCAGGCTGCAGCGATATCGACCTCTGGGGCGTGCCGCCGCCCAACTCATCGCCCAACCATCCGTGGCACGGGCTCGGCTTCTTCAAGGCCGAGTTCGGCGGCCGCGAGGTCTCGTATGTTGGGGCGTGGGAGCGGATCCTTTCCGGCGCCGGCGCCAGGCTGATCGCGCTCGACAAGAAGTCGCGGACCTACGTTCGGGGCCTGAAACGCAACATCTCCTAACAATCCTTCAGATCTGTTAGGATCGAAGGCAGGGTGGCTGTTGCTGTCGATTCGTCGCGAAAAGTCCTTGTCGTCGATCCCGATGCACAGGCGCGCCGGGAGATCAGGCCCGCCTGCGAGCAGGACGGCTACCAGGTAGTCGAGGCGGACTCAGGCGCCGAGGCCCTCCGCCAGGTCGAGCATTCCCGCCCGAACATAATCCTGCTCGAGGTCACCCTCCCCGACGGCGCGGGTTTCGACATCTGCCGCGAGCTGCGCAAGCTGGACCCGGTCGTCCCCGTGATCATGATGAGCTCGCGCTCCGACGAGATCGACGTGGTCGTCGCTCTCGAGATCGGCGCCGACGACTACGTCACCAAGCCGCTTCGCCTGCGCGAGCTTGTCGCGCGCATGACCGCTCACCTGCGGCGCAGCCGGTTCGAATCGGCCGAGGCCATGCGCAGCCGGCTCGAGTTTCGCGAGCTGGTGATCGACGTCAACGAGCGACGGACGTACAAGGCGGGCAAGGAAGTCGAGCTGACCCACACCGAGTTCGACCTGCTGACTTTTCTCGCGAGCAACGCAGGCAAAGTGCTGAGCCGGGAAAAGATCCTGAACTCGATCTGGGGCTACGAGTACCCGATCGAGACGCGTGTCATCGACGTGCACATCCGCAACCTGCGCCGCAAGATCGAAAGCCAGCCCTCGCGTCCTTACTACATCCTGGCCGTGCCAGGCATCGGCTACCGGTTCACCAACGCCCGCCCGGCCTAATCAGGGGTCTTGACGCCAAGCTCGCGCAGCGACTGCTTCACGAACGCGCGCTGTGAGATGCTCGGGTGGGGGACGATCAGGCCCCGCTCTCGGATGCGCTCCTCCCCGAACAGCAGGATGTCCACGTCGATGACTCGAGGTCCCCAGCGCTGCGTCGTCTCCCGCCCTCCTTCGGATTCGACCTCCTTGGCCGTCGCGAGCAGCTGACGCGGTGTGCCCGACCATTCGACCTCGATCACCTGGTTCAGGAATCGCGGCTGGTCGGCGACGCCCCAAGGAGCGGTCTCTATGACGCTGCTCTGACGCACGATGCGAGCTCCCTTTTGACGCAGGCGCCTGCGCGCGGCGCTCAGGTTGCGGGATCGCCGCCCGAGGTTTGACCCGAGGCCCAGGTACGCGCTGGTCAACGCATGTGGTCGGCGACGCGCGCCACTCGCGTCATCTCGCGCACGTCATGCACGCGGACGACGTCCGCGCCGCGCAGAACCGCGGCGGTGACGGTGGCCGCCGTGCCTTCAATGCGTTGGTCGACCGGCAGGTCCAGGAGCTTGCCGATGAAAGATTTGCGCGACGTTCCGATCAGGATCGGCTGGCCGAGCTCACGAAGCTCCGGCAGCCTGCGCATCACGACCCAGTTTTGCTCCGCCGTCTTGCCAAAGCCGATCCCCGGGTCGATCAGCACGCGCTCGCGCGGGACGCCGGCCTGCAGCCCGCGATCGATCGCTTTGCGCAGGAAGGCCTTGATCTCATCCATCAG
>JBGPYE010000231.1:0-3345 GCA_041493095.1 Candidatus Dormibacteraceae bacterium | reverse complement strand
GGTCGCGTGGCCGCTGTCGAAGGCGATTTGCAGCGCGTACTGGCCGACGAGCGTGACGTCCTTGATCCGCAGCTCTTCCGGACTGAGGGCACCTACCCTTGCGAGTCGCCCGGGCGCGCCGGCCTCACCGCGGCATTCGGCGCAAGGGCACGCCCATCGCAGCTGCTCACCCGAGTACGAAACTTTGTGTCCGTCCTCCCACGTGATCTCCATCACCTGGCGCGCGCGATCGACATCGACGTTGACCGGAAACGGATCTGGATCTTGCAGCGGTCAGGCTCTTAGTGGACGTTGATTACGGGCAGCTGTCGAAACGATTGGATCGACGTGCGGGCCGCGACCTGTGAGGCGATGTGTTCGAAGGCTTTCGCGCCGGCGGAGTCGGGTCGCGAGATGACGACCGGAATTCCCGTATCCGCATCCTCGCGAATGCCCTCCTCGAGAGGCACGGCCCCGAGGAATGGAACGCCGAGGCGCTTGGCGGCCGACTCGGCGCCGCCGTGACTGAAGATCTCATGGCGGTGTCCGCAGCTCGGGCAGATGTACCAGCTCATGTTCTCGATGAGGCCGAGCGGCGTCACGTTGAGCTTCCTGAACATCTGGAGCGCCTTGATCGCAATGTCGGTGGCGACGTCTTGCGGCGTGCACACGATTGCAACGCCTGTCAGCGGTACGGCCTGGGCGAGGGTGAGAGAGGCATCGCCGGTGCCGGGCGGCAGGTCGATCACGAGGTAGTCGAGGGAACCCCAGTCGACCTGGACCATCATCGCTTCGATGGCCTTGCCGACCATCGGACCGCGATAGATGGTGGGCTGCTCGCCGGGGTAGATGTGGCCGAATGACATCAGCTTCAGGCCGTGGGCCTCGATAGGGCGCAGCCGTCCGTTGACCTGCTCAGGCTGGACTTTGGAGCCGGTCATTGCAGGGACCGAAGGTCCGTAGATGTCGGCGTCGAGCAGGCCGACCTCGGCGCCGCTCTTGCGCAGCGCGGCGGCGAGGTTGACCGCTACGGTGGACTTGCCGACGCCGCCCTTACCCGAGGCGACTGCGATCGTTTGCTTGACGCCGGGCAGGATCTCGGAGGGCTTCGGCCGCATGAACGCGGGCCGCACGTTGGCCGTCATGCGAACGTCGACGCCGGTCACGCCAGGGATCTCTCCGACCAGGTCCTGCGCCTGGGTCTTGAAACGATCGCGGACGGGGCAGGCGGGAGTAGTGAGCTCGAACGTGAAGCTGACCTTGCCCTGCGGGCTGACCTCGAGCTCCTTGATCATGCCGAGGCTGACTACATCGCGACCGAGGTCGGGGTCCTGGATGTGGGCCAGCACCTGGAGCACCTGCTGAGAGGAGGGCACTGCCATCGTCACGGCATGTTACCGGTACTCAGGATCGGGCCCTATTGGGCACGGTTGGGGCGGAATCGCCCACCTCGAGACGCACCGTTGGGCCCACACGTGCGGAATCGGGGCCGGCGACACGCACCGTTGGGGCCACAGGTGCGGAATCCGCGTTAATTTCAAATTCATGCACGGTCGCGATGCATTGCTGGCGCTCCAGGCGGACAGCCGCGCCTGTCACATCTGCGTGGACCAGGGCATCATCCCCGAGGCGAATCCAACGTTCGCGGGCCGATGGGATGCGCGGTTCTTCCTGGTTGGTCAGGCTCCCGGCCCGGTCGAGCGGATTTCGAGGCGTCCTTTTTCCGGTCGGGCCGGAAAGGAGCTCGACAAGTGGATGGTCCGCGCTGGTTTTGAAAGCGCCGAGGAG
Source organism: Candidatus Dormibacteraceae bacterium (assembly GCA_041493095.1). GTDB lineage: Bacteria > Chloroflexota > Dormibacteria > Dormibacterales > Dormibacteraceae > Palsa-870. The sequence continues at coordinate 1,578 of JBGPYE010000231.1, read as the reverse complement.
TTCCGGCGCCTCACCTATGTCGCAGCGTTGATGCGCTGCTTTCCTGGTCGCAATCGTGCCGGGACCGGTGACTTGAAGCCACCGCCGGCGGCAGTTGCCAACTGCGCGCACTGGCTCGACGCGGAGCTGCGTCTCATTAAGCCCAAGGTTCTGATCCTCGTCGGGCAGCTTGCTATCGCGCGATTCCTCGGACCCGGACGCCTGGAGGATCGCGTTGGTCTCAGCTTCGGCGAGCGGCCGGTGATGGTTCCGCTGCCGCATCCCTCCGGGCAGAGCCGCTGGCTCAACGACCCCGCGAATCGAGAGCGACTCGCGTCAGCGCTTGCGCTTCTCGGCACGCTCCGCTCCAATAGCAAAGTCGGGAAACCATGACCAAGCAACTAACCAAGTACCTGCTCGTCTACTACGGCGGAGGCATGCCAGTAGGCGCGTCGGCGCAGGCTCGCGTCATGAAGCAGTGGGCCACCTGGTACGCAAAGCTCGGCGCCGCGATTGTCGACGGCGGCAATCCTTTTTCAGGAGCGGTCAACAAGATCAAGCCGGGCGCCATCGTCGCCAAGGGCCCGATCGGCCAGCGTGCGTCGGGCTACAGCATCGTCGAGGCGCCGTCGCTCGAAGCCGCGACGAAGATGGCCAAGGGCTGCCCGATCCTCAGGAGCGGAGGGCAGGTCGCGGTCTACGAAACCTTCAACGCGATGTGACCCTTCATCAATAACCGTTGCCTGCATTCTTTGCGCGGCGTGACGGGCCTCGAGCCGTAATCGAGGGCGGCGATGCGCGCCACCTCGCGCGCTCTCTGCGCGCCAGGGTGGGGGAGGAGATCGAGGTCATCGATCCCGCCGGTTTCATGCTCACCGTGCGCCTGGACGCGGTCTCGCCGGACCGCGTCGAAGGGGCCATCGTCTCCGAACGACCGCACCAACCCGAGCCCACTGCGAGGATCACGATCGCAATCGCCAACCTCCCGGCCCTGGCGCTCGAGCTCGTGCTCTCGCGCTGCACCGAGGCCGGCGCTTTCGCCTTCCATGTCTTCCAGGCCGACCGCAGCGTGGCCCGCGGCGCCAAGAGTGAGCGTTGGCAGACGATCTGCCGCGAGGCGGCCATGCTCGCCGGCCGGCTCAAGGTGCCGGAGGTGGACAGCATCGCGTCGCTCCAGGCGGTGCTTGAGGTAGCCGAGAACCCGGTCATGCTCGTACGCGGCGCGCCCCAAAAGCTGGCCAGGATGGCCGAGCCTCCAAACCTGACCCTGCTCGTCGGCCCGGAAGGGGGCTGGTCGGACCGGGAACTCGCACTCGAGACGGTCAAGGCCGATCTTGGCCCCCGGAACCTTCGCGCGGACACCGCCGCGCTCGTGGGACTCTCGGCCGCGCTCGCCACCCGGGAATAAACCGCTTCCACTGTCGCTTCGTAATGAGATAAGATGAAGCATGGGATGGCGGAGCGTCTCGTGGAGCGCAGTTTCGCCGGTGACCCGCTGGTCGAGTCCAGCGGGCCAATCTCCGTCGACCTCGCCGTTTTCACGCTGGCCGGCCGCGAGCTCAGCGTCCTGCTGACGGAGCGAACTGAGCCGCCGTACCC
>JBGPYE010000141.1:0-5171 GCA_041493095.1 Candidatus Dormibacteraceae bacterium | reverse complement strand
CGCCCTTCGTCTCTGTGACCTCCTCGCCCAGGTCGCCGAGCAGGAGGCCGACGGTGTCCAGCGTCGCCTCGCAGGCCCCGATCAAATCGGCCGCATCATCAAAAGCCACAGCACCATTCTCAGGTGCCTGACTCTGGAGCCGACGGTGGGATTCGAACCCACGACCTGCCACTTACGAGGCGGCTGCTCTGCCAGCTGAGCTACGTCGGCAAATTGGTCTGTGAAATCGCGTCAAAACTACGCGACCTCAGGGGCGCCTAGGCTACCATCGAAGACGATGAGGACACTCGACGTCGAACGTCTCGCGGCCGGCGATTACACCCTCATCAAGCCCTTGCTCGTCGAGCTCCACCTGGGCGAGCAGGTCCACTATTCGGACCACCCGCAGCTGAGCCGCGGGGAGATCGAGCGCCACCTGACCGAGATTCCCGCGGCCTTCCAGGGCGAGAACGTCATCTACGCGGTCCGCGACGAAGTCGGCCAGATGGTTGGCTTCTGCTGGATCGTTCTCTACAACCCCGGAACCGGCCTGGAGGGCGAGGTCGCCGAGCTCTACGTGGCCGCCGAGCATCGCGGACGGGGGATCGGCGACATGCTCGTCAGGGAGGCCGTCAAGCTCTTCGACGAGCGCCGCGTGACTCTCGCCTACGTGTGGACCCGCCCCGACAACGAGTCGGCCGTGCGCCTCTACCGCTCCGCCGGATTCGAGACGAACCGCCAGCTCGTCATGACCTGGTACCCGAAGGACCCCCTCCAACCCCGCTGAGCCCTCGTACCTAAACTCAGAGGGTGAGACCAATCCTGCTCGTGGCCGCGGGCCTGCTCGTCACGGCCCTCGTCGCCGCGGGGGTCACGCTGGCCGTGCTTCAGGTGCAGTCCCGCACCAACCCCCAGCAGGTCAACCTTCGCTCGGGTGTGACGCTCACCGAGGACTCGGCCATCGTCCAGGCAGCCGCCAGGGCCAGGCCCGCGGTGGTGAGCGTGGTCACCCAGCAGCAGCCCGCCGTGTCCCGGGGCTCGGGCTACCTCGCCACCTCAGATGGGTACATCGTGACGAACATCGGAGTGATCGCGGGCGCGGGCGGGATGACCGTCCTGGTTCCGGGCGACGGCAAGGCGCATGAGGCGAGGCTGGTCGATTACGACTGCCAGACCGGCGTTGCCGTGCTGAAGATCGACAAGGTCAGCGGCCTGCCGACACTTGCCTTCGCCGACCCGACCGCGCTGACGCAGGGCCAGGTGATCGTCGCCGTCGGGGGCCCCTTCGACGGTGGCGCAGTGACCCCCGGATACGTGAGCGCGATGCACCGCGTGGTGTCGATCCCCAACCCATCCTCCACCACCAGGCCGCTCGAGCTCAGCGACACGATCCAGACCAGCTCTGCGATCAATGCGGGGACCGCGGGTGGACCCCTCCTGAACGTGCAAAGCCAGGTGGTCGGTATCGCGATGCAATCCCAGCCGTCAGCCGGAGTGAGTGGTCTCGGCCTCAACGTCGCGGATATCCAGGACGTCGTCCAGCAGATCCTGCAGACCGGCCAGGTGGTCGTCTCGTCGCTGGGCGCCACCACCACCGAGCTCACTCCCGAGATGGCGTCGTTGACCGGCCTCCCGGCAGGAAGCCAGCTCGTCACGCTCGACAGGGGAGGACCGGCGGCCGCGGCCGGGCTTCAGGCCGGCGACGTGATCACGCAGCTGGATGACGTCAAGCTCGACGCCTCGCATCCATTGAGCCTGGTCCTGCGGTCACGGTTCCGCCCCAGCCAGCGGGTGGCGGTCACGTACACCCGGTCGGGCGCCTCGACGCAAGCTCAGCTGACCCTCACCGGGCAGCACCCGACCTGCACATGAGCAAATTGGTCGCCGGCGGCATCCGAGAGCAGCTCGAGGATGCCCTGATCAAAGCCGTGAGAGCAATCGGGGTAGATGGCGACCTGCCCGACCTCGAGCTCGGCCGGGCGAAGGCGCCTGACCGCGGCGAGTACGCCAGCTCCGCGGGCCTCAAGCTCGCCCGGGTTCTGAAGCAGCCCCCGGACCAGATCGCTGCACGGCTGGCCGAAACGATCGTGGTCGCCGAGGGCGCTGCGACCGTCGAGGCGGTGGGCGGGTACGTCAACTTCCGTCTTTCCCCGGAGTGGCTGCAGCGACTGGTCGCGCACGTAACAGCCGCCGGTCCGACTTTCGGGTCGGCCGACATCGGCCGGGGCGAGCGGCTCCAGGTCGAGTTCGCAAGCATCAACCCGACCGGGCCGCTTCACATCGGCCACGGCCGGGGCACGATCCTCGGCGACTCGATCTGCCGGCTGCTGGAGTTCACCAACCACGACGTGCAGCGCGAGTACTACGTCAACTCCGACAACACGCAGACCCGTCGCTTTGGCGCATCCGTTTACGCGCGTCTGCACGGAAAGGAACCACCCGAAGGCGGATACACAGGCGAATACGTGATCCAGATCGCGGAGATGGCGCGCCACGACCTGCCGGGCATCGAGCTGCTGCCCGAGGAAGAGGCGGAGCCCAAGCTCCGGATGTACGCGATGCAGAAGATCGTGGAGCAGATCAAGGCGACGGTCGCGCGGCTGAACATCCACTACGACGAATGGTTCTGGGAGACGTGGGTGTGGGAGAAGGGCCTCGCCCAGCGCGCGATCGACCGCCTGCGCGAAGAGGGCTATCTGAAGGAGAGGGACGGCGCGGTGTGGTTTGGTCCCGCCCTGCAGGAGCTGGAGGAAGGCCAGGAGCCGGTTGCCGAGGAGGAGGACCGCGTCGTCATCCGCTCCAACGGCCAGCCGACCTACTTCGCTTCCGACCTCGGCTACTTGCTCAGCCGGTTCGAGGACCGCGGCTTCAAGTGGGTGATCGAGGTCTGGGGCGCCGACCACCACGGGTACGTGCCACGAATGAAATCGGCTGCGGCGGCGCTTGGCATCGACCCGAGCAAGCTCGTGATCATCCTCCACCAGATGGTCAACCTCAAGGAAGGCAAAATGTCGAAGCGCGCCGGGCGGTTTGTCACGCTCGACGAGCTCATCGACCGCGTCGGCTCGGATCCGGTCCGGTACTTCTATCTGCTCCGGTCGCCCGATACGACGATCGAGTTCGACCTCGAGCTCGCCGTCACGCAGGGCAACGAGAACCCGGTCTACTACGCCCAGTACGCACACGCGCGGCTGGTCAACGTCGAGGTGACTGCCATCGAGAAGCATCCGCAGCTGCCCGAGAACGCCGACCTTGCGCTCCTCGTCGAGCCATGGGAGCTCGAGGTGGCGCGGCAGCTCGCGTACTGGCCTGAGATCGTCGACGACGCGGTCCGGCTGCTGGAGCCGCATCGCATCCCGTACTACGTGCAGGATCTCGCGACTGCGGTTCACCGGTTCTACCACGCAGGCAACGAGAAGAGCGAGCACCGAGTGGTGGTGGACGATGTAAAGCTGACCCGCGCGCGCCTGGAGCTGTGCCGCGCGGCGCGTCACACTTTGAAGACCGCGCTCGACCTGATGGGGGTCAGCGCGCCCGACCGCATGTAGCCTGCGCGGCCCCACACATTAATAAGGAGAGATAGTTGGACGTCACCTGGCTCGGACACGGCTGCTTCAGGCTGCGGGGTCGCGGCGCGGCGGTCGTCACAGACCCATACCCGCCCTCGATCGGGCTCAAGCTGCAGCGACTGGACGCAGACCTCGTCACGGTCAGCCACGAGCACGAGAACCACAACTACACCCAGGTCATGCGGGATGCGTACGAGATCCGCGGCCCGGGCGAGTACGAGGTCGCCGGCGTGAGCGTGATCGGCGTGCCGACCTTCCACGACTCGGAGAAGGGAGCCAAGCACGGCCGCAACACCGTCTACCTGATCGAGATCGACGACGTGCGGGTTTGCCACCTGGGGGACCTGGGTCACCGCCTCGACGATGCCGAGGCAGAGACGATCGCGTCGCCCGACGTGCTGCTGGTGCCGGTCGGCGGCCACACCGCCATCAACGCCGCGCAGGCGGCGGAGGTCGTCCGGCAGCTGGAGCCCCGGTATGTGGTGCCCATGCACTACGCGATTCCAGGCCTGAAGCTGCAGCTGGACCCGCTCGACCGCTTCCTGAAGGAGATGGCGGTCACCTCCGCCGAGCCGCAGGCCAAGCTGTCGGTGCAGGCGTCGTCTGGTGAGTACGAGACGAAAGTCGTGGTGCTGGAACCAAAAATCGAGCCAAAGGTTTAACTACCCGGGTCAACCCGGTAACATCTCTAAAACCGCCCTGGAGGTCTGGATGTCGAAGTACGTTTTCGTGACCGGGGGTGTCGTCTCCTCGTTGGGAAAGGGCATCACAGCGGCGTCGATCGGGAACATCCTGAAGGCCCGCCACCTCACCGTCTCACTCCAAAAGCTCGACCCATACCTCAACGTAGACCCGGGCACGATGAGCCCCTACCAGCACGGCGAGGTGTTCGTCACGGATGACGGCGCCGAGACCGACCTGGATCTCGGGCACTACGAGCGCTTTGTCGATGAGAACCTGACGGTCGCGTCCAACGTGACCACCGGGAAGATCTACCAGGAGGTCATCGCGCGCGAGCGGCGCGGGGACTATCTCGGCGCGACGGTCCAGGTGATCCCGCACGTCACGAACGTGATCAAGGAGAAGATCCTCCGCGCATCGCGCGACCCGCAGGCCGACGCCGTGGTCGTCGAGGTGGGTGGGACCGTGGGCGACATCGAGAGCCTTCCCTTCCTCGAGGCGATCCGCCAGCTCAAGAACGACCTTGGTCGCCAGAACGTCTTCTACGTGCACTGCTCGCTCGTGCCGATGGTGCGCGGCCAGGAGATGAAGACCAAGCCCACGCAGCACTCGGTGCAGGCGCTACGCGCGATAGGCATCCAGCCCGACGCGATCATCTGTCGCTCGGAGATTCCGATCGATGCGGACCTCAAGGAGAAGATCGCGCTGTTCACCGACGTGCCGCGCGAGGCGGTCGTGTCGGTGCCCGACGTCGACTCGATCTACGAAGTGCCGCTGATGCTCGAGGCCTCAGGCCTCGGCAAGGTGATGGCCAAGCACTTCGAGCTGGACGAAGCGGCCCACTCCCCGGACCTCGGCCCGTGGATCCAGCTGGTCGACCGGATCAAGCATCCGAAGGCGACCGTGCCGATCGCAATCGTCGGAAAGTACATCGCGCTGCCT
>JBGPYE010000046.1:0-8511 GCA_041493095.1 Candidatus Dormibacteraceae bacterium | reverse complement strand
GTCCGCGGACGCGAAATGCAATTGCATATGGCCGCCCTCGATTCGCTGGAGATCAAGGAAATCGTTGATCAGCGAGGTGAGCCGCCGGCCCTCCTGAACCATGACTCCCAGGTATTCCTTGCGTTGCTCTGGTGTCACATCACGCGTGCTCAGGAGCTCAGCGAAGCCCACCAGGCTGGCGAGCGGGGTTCGCATCTCGTGACTGACCATCGAAACCATCTCATCCTTCGCCCGGTTGAGCTCGGCGCTGCTCGCTGCCCGCGCCTGTGATTGGTAGAGCTCCAGCTCGAGTCGCTGGTTCTCCGTCAGGTTCTCCGCCAGCACGAACCGTGCGTTGTGTTCGCCGAACGTGACTTCATGCGACGTGATGAGGACCTGGACGCTGGAGCCGTCCTTCAAAAGATGCCGCCAGGGACCCGTTCGATCGAAGCCCGCGGTTTTGGTCGCATATAGCTCGAGGAACTTTGGAATGTCCTCCGGCGGACGTATGTCTTTGATCGTCATGGCGAGGAACTCGTCGCGGGAGTAGCCGTACTCGGCAATGGCGGCGTCGTTCACGTTCAAGAAAGCGAGCGTGTCCATGTCGTAGAGCCACATCGGCTGAGGATGGCCCTCGAAGAGCGTGCGATAGTTGCGCTCCGAGACCGTCGCGGCGTGTTCCCGGGTGAGCCTCTCGGCGAGCTCACCCTTGATCGAAGCCATCAGCTGGTCGAAGTCCTCAGCCAGCGCGATGACCTCCGCGGCGCCTGGGCCCGCCACTGCGTCGGCAGCCAGCCCTGGCAGGGACCCCCGCATGACGAGGCTCAGCCGCCGAACGGGCTCGGCTACTCGCTGGTACACGACGAATTCGATCACCAGCATTACGCCCATTCCCGCCAGGATGATGGCCAGGGCGTGGTTCGAATACTGATCCGCGGCCAACAGCGCGGCGGTCTTATCAGCGCCCGCAAAGACGGTCCATGACGTCCCTGCGACTGTGGACTCGCCGTACAGCCGGGTCGTGCCGTCGATTCCGCGGCGTTCGACGGGGCCGGCGGACGTCGCGAAGGATGTGCCTGCCAACCCGGCTCCGATCCATCGCCCTGGTTGCAGGGACTGTGCGAGCACCGAGCTGGTATCGCTTGCCGTGACAAGAAACTCGAGGTCGCGCGCCCCACCGAAGGTGGCAGAGAGGTTAGGCCCCAAAACCGAAAGGCCGACGATCCCCACCACCGCACCCATTCCCGATCCGATCGGGGCCGCAACGACCGCCGAGACCTGATGCGTGATCGGGTCGTTGAAATGCCCCGCGATCACAGGACTGTGGACGGCGACTGGCAGCCAATCGGCTGTGGCGTACACGGCCCCGCTTGGCAGAGGCCCAGACGAACATATGACCGTTCCGTCGGGCTGCACGACCTCGAGGCGCCCGGCCGTAAACAGCATGCCGCCCGCGAACGTGAGGGTGCACGATGCCTTTGGCGCCGAGAGGATGACCGCAGCCTGGGGATTCGCCGCCAGGTTGGCGGTCGTGCGCTGCAGAAGCGCGAGCTCGTTCGCGATTTCGGCCGCCGCGACCCGGGCGGAAAAATTCGCATCGGCCGCGGCCGACTGTCGAGCGTCCGCCACAGCCATGCCCCTGACCACGAGAGCGGCGCCAAAAGCGACGGCGAGCAGCGCAACAATGAATAGGGCCATGTAGTTGCGAAGTGACCAGCCTCGGCGCTCAGACACCCTCGTGGGCCTGCGCTCGCGTCGCTGCACCTCCATCAGAGCAGGAGGGCCTCGTCAACGCGGGTCAAGAGATCGAGCGGCGAGAAAGGCTTGGTCAGGTAGAAATCGGCGCCGGCGATCAAACCGGCCTCGATGTCCGACTCCTGCGCCTTGGAGGTCAGAAGGATCACGCGGGTTCCCGCCAGGCTCGGGTCCGCCTTGATCAATCGCAGCACGGCGAGGCCGTCGCGCCCAGGCATGTGGATATCGAGCAGGACCAGCGCCGGCTTGAGCTTCTGGATCATCTCCCAGGCTCCGATGCCGTCGGTGGCCTCGACCACCGTGTAGTCGTCAGATTCGATGGTCGCGTGGACCAGGAGGCGGATGCTCGACTCGTCGTCGGCGATGAGCACGGTCCGCAGGACCAGGAGCCCGGGTGGGGTGCGAGACCTCACGCTGCCGCCGGTTTGTTTGACCCCATGCCGGCCGCCAGCGGGGTAGCAAACTCGAGCTCGAGGCGACCCGCCTCCAACCGCTGCAGGGCCGGCGCGTGGTACACGTGACGCTCAGCAGTTGTCAGGACGCTCGACTCGAGCTGCTCGGGGAAGCCTGTGAGGGGCGTACCCAGCTCGAGGATCCGCAGCCGTCGCGGGGACGGAAAACCCGTCATCGCGCGTCCTCGTAGGCGCGTTGCGGCGCTTTGAAGACCATGCACGCCGTCCAGACGCCGAGGACATAGCCCAGGGTGAACAGGACGAAGACAACGCCTATGGTTCCCATTACTCAGGTTTACGCGCACGCCAGTCCAAAGTCGCCATGCCCCGGCAGTGCGCGCATACCCTCTGGCTGTAGGGTGTCGATGCCCTCGAAAGGGGGGCTTAGGGGTGTCTGAACACCGCCCGCCCATCGGTTTGGATGGGTGGACAACCGCGACTTCGCAGGGAGATTTAACGGGCGGGCCCCTGTATTACTTGCGGACGAAGATGTTGCAAATCCGAAAAAGCCTGCCGGTGGTGCCTTTCGCACTTGGCCTGCCCAGGGCGCCTCGCGCACCGGCTGCGTTCTCGGCGGCTCCCGACCAGATCGTGTTGGGCCGGGCGCTGGCTGCGCGCGTAATCGAGGCCACGCGGATGACCGCCGAGGCTGCGGCAGCCGAGGGACTGTTCGATTCAGCCTCGCGACGATTTGCCAAACACATCCACGACGTTCACAGCCTGACCACCCGCGCGATCGCCAGGTTCATGATCACGGGCCAGGGCACTACCCAGACAGAGCGCAACTTCATCGCCAGGCTTGGGGAAGTGGCATCCGACTGTGGCCTCTCGATGTTCGCCCTGACTCGCTTCTACCTGGTGTGGCGCGACACCAACCTGCTCGTTTTGAACCAGGAGATCCGCCGACTGGGCACCTCGCTGGCGGTTGCTCACGAGGCCCGCATGATCATCAGCTCGATGGCCAAAACAGGCATCGAACGCCTGGCCCGTGCTTATGACCGATCGACGCTCAGGCCGTCAGCTCTTGAATCGCCGGCACGCTCGCGGCTATCCAGTCGGCAAGCCTCCTGAGGTCGGCGACGAGCAAGTCGTCGGGGTGGGACGTGACCAGGGGCCGGCCGCTGTTGGCCGCGCGGTCCAGACTGTCCGACCGCTGTATCACAAAATCCGGCTTCCGGCCGAGGATCACGGCGGCGGTGTCGGGGTCCATCACGTGCGTGGTGCTGTAGTTGAGGACCAGCCGCACGCGCCCGGCATCAACACCGAGCTTTTCGAAGAGGTCGAGGCAGCGCTCGGTTGCTTTCAGTGAAGGCAGCGACGCGGAGGTCACCAGGCAGATCAGGTCGCTGGTGTCCAGCGCGGTCAGCGTCCTCTCGCTGAACGACGCCGGAGAATCGATCAGCACGTACTGGCAGGTGGAGCTCAAGCGGTCGATGGCCAGCTGGATCGCGGGCAGGGTCACCAGCTCGGCTCGCTCCGGGGAATCCGCCCCGACCACCAACCGGACGCTTCCGGATTCCGTGATGAAACCTGCGAACAAAGCCTCGTCGACAAGAGCGCCCGGAGACGCTTTGAGGTCGGCCAGCGTTTGGCTGGGATGGAGGTTCAGGTAGACCGCGGAGTCGCCGAACTCCACGTCGAGGTCGAGCAGCCCGACCGGCCTCGAGGCGTTCGATGCCAGCAGCACGGCTACGTTGACCGCGAGCGACGTGGTGCCGACACCCCCTTTCGCGTGGGCGAAGAGGATGACCTTGCCCCGGTTCGCCTTGGCGGTCATTCCCGCCGAGCGCCGCAGCATGGCTTGAACCTTGGCTTCGAGGATGGCGAGCTCGAAGGGCTTCGGCAGGTAATCGTCGGCGCCCGCTGCGTACCCCATGAGTGCATCGGGCGCTTCACCCATTTCGGAGAACATCAGGATGGGAACGCCGGCCGTTCTGTGGTGGCCGCGCAGGCGGTAGGCCAGCTCAAGGCCGTTTAGCTCAGGCATCCGAACGTCGGTGATGATCAGATCCGGGACGTGCTCACGGACAAGCTGGAGCGCTTCGATTCCGTCGCTGGCCTTGCGCACCCGGTAGCCCTTTCGCTCCAGGAAACCGCCGACCATCTTCTGGATCACGCGATCGTCATCGACGAGGACGATATCTTCCACGGCCGTCAGGCGACCTCCGCCGTCAGCTTGGAAGCGATGGCGCGCGCCAGGTCTCGGCGTGTGTAGCCCCCGAGCGCGGACGCGTCCTCATCGCCTTCTCCGCTCATCATGGCCAGCCCGGCAGCTGCGAACGCACGGTGGGACTCGCGCCGGTCACCTGCCAGCTCGAGCGCTGCACCCAGCTGAAAGTAGGAGATCGCGACGTTTGGGTCGAGGTAGGTTGCCTGCCTGAACGCCCGGATCGCTGACCGTAGATCGCCCGAGGCTGCGGCGAGCTCACCGTCGGCCAGCAGGCCGGGCAGGTCGGGACGGAGCCGTTCGGCGACGTGGCGCTTTCCGGCCGGCTGTGCGGTTGGGGTGGCTGCTGCGATCCGCCGGTAGCACAGGGTTCCGGCGACACGGACAGGCTCGAAGTAATCGGTCATCCGCCCGGGCGAGTCCGAGTGGCCGAGGAATAGATGGCCACCGGGGGCCAGGCGGCCGGCCAGGCGTCGAATGGACGCGACCGTCTCTTCAGGCCCGAAGTACATGAGGACGTTGCGGCAGAACACCACCGCCGACTCGGGCACGCACGTCTCCGCTTCTTCGCGCGCGAGGTTGTGGTGGGCCATGTGCAAGCTGCGCCGAAGGAAGGGAGCGATCTCATAGCCGCTCGCGTTCGGGGTCAGGTACCGCTTCTGGCGCTCTGGCGATAAACCCTGGACCTCGCGCTCGGTGTACTGCGCTTTCTCAGTTCGCGCGAGCGCGTGGAACGAGACATCGGTGGCGACGATTTGCCAGTTGCGATGACCGGTCTCGTCGATGAGCATCGCCAGGCTGTAGGGTTCCTGCCCGTTCCCACATCCGGCGCACCAGATGGTGTGAGGTTCGTCGCTCGACTTACGCACGAGCTCGGCGAGCGCAAGGAATTGAGCCGGATCTCGAAAGAAGCTGCTGTGCTGAACCGTGACCCTGTCCAGCAGATCCGCGAAAGCGCCGGGCTCGGTGTCGACCTTGTCCACGTACGAGTGAACCGGAATGCCGGCAAGGTTCGCGCCCTCCTCAAGCAGCCTCTCGAGGCGTGCGCGACTCGTCGGCTCCGCTTTGAGTCCGGCTCGCGAGCGGAGGAGCACCGCCGCGTGTTCGAGCGGGTTCACGGTTGCCTCGATTGAGCGGTCTCGGCAAGAACGGCGGGGATGCTCGCCGGCTTGCCGCCATTTCTCCGGTTGGGCTTCCCGTTGCCAATTCGTCCGAGCAGCCGCGAAACAGCGTTCAGCAGGCCGGCCTCGTCGAAGGAGGTCTTGACGATGTAGCCGTCGGCGCCGGCGTCAAGCCCGAGCTGGTGATCCTCGTCGCTCGCATGCGAGGACACGATCAGCACGGGGATGTTGGCCAGGCGAGGATGCGCCCTGATGCTTCGGATCAGCGCCAGGCCGTCGAGGTTAGGCATCTCGACGTCGGTGACGACCAAATCGGCGGGCTGTTCGGTCAACATCGCCAGGGCTTCCGCGCCATCGCTTGCGGCGCGCACGGAGTAGCCGCCGCGCTCCAGGATCGATCGCTGCAGCTCGCGCACCATCAGGGCGTCGTCGACGACCATCACCGAGAGCTGGCGCTCGGGCAGGGTGGGCTTGTCAGTGAGCCTGGATGCAGTGGGAAGGGCTGCGGTGCTTTTTTCGATCAGGGTCGGAACGTCCAGCACCAGCAGGATCGAGCCGTTCGGCTCGATGCTTGCCCCACTCACCGTCTTCAGCTCGCGCAGCCTGCCCGTCAGGCCGCGGACCACCACGTCTCGTTTCTGCAGCACCGTCTCCACCTGGAATGCGTGTGGGTGGTCGGCTGTGCCGAGCAAGACCCACGGCCCGCCTTCGGCGGCGGGAAGACCGAGGAGCGTCGCGAGGTCGGAGACCGGCACGGCCTGACCGTCGACGACGGCCAGCATCCGACCGCTGATGAGCTGGACGTTTTGTGACTCGAGCATGCGGACGATTCGATGCAGCGGCAAAGCGAAGGACTGGCCGCCGATCGACACGACGAGACACGCGACCACGGTAAGCGTGATGGGGACGACGATCCGGAACTCGACGCCCAGGCCGGGATGGTTGACGAGCTGCATCTCTCCGTGCACCGCCGCGACGGCCGTCGCCACCACGTCAAGGCCGACGCCTCGACCCGAATTCTCCGTCAGGACTTTGGCGGTCGAGATCCCCGAACGAAAGATCAGATGAAGCGATTCGTCTTCGGTGAGGCCGCTGACGTCGACGCCGCTTTTCGCTGCGGCAGCGCGCACAGCGGCCACGTCGATCCCGCCACCGTCGTCGCTGATCGCGATCACCACTTTCGATCCGAGCTGTGAGGAATGCAGCCGGACGACCGCCTGCTCCGGCTTGCCCGCCGCGACGCGCTGCTCCGGCGACTCGATGCCGTGCCCGACCGAGTTTCGGACCAGGTGAAGAAGCGGGGAGACGAGCTCTTCGAGCACCCCTCTGTCGACCTCGATGTCCTCGCCGATCACGTCCCAGCGCACGTTCTTGCCCGCGGCGCGTGCGGCATCCCGGACCGTCCGGTGGAGCATGGGCGCCAGCGTGCCGATCGGCACCATGCGCGTTCGTTCGGTCACCTCCTGGAGCTGGTTGATCACCTTCGTCAGCTCGCGATACTCGGTGTTCGCGTCGGGATCCATGCGCAGCTCGGAACCGAAGACGTGGCCGACCCGCAGCTGCGCAGCCGAGGCCTCGCCGACCAGCCGGCTGAGCTCGTCGATGCGCGCCACCGGCACCTCGAGCGTGGCCGTTTGGGCTCGCTTCTGCGTAGGGAGCGTGGGAGCGGGCGCGGCCGGGCTGGAGGGGACGACCGGGACCGGGCTAGTGGCGGCGACTGGGGCCGTCGCCATCGCCGGTACCTTGGTAGCCACGATTGGGCTCGCTGAGGCTGTCGCCTGAACCTGAGCCGGCGCGCCCGGCGGGGGCAGAAGGCGTTCAATCGCGGCCTCGTCGCTGGCGTCCTGGTCGCCGCTTGACGGGCTGGCGATGAGCCGGCCCAGCCCGTCGACGACCAGCAGCATCGAATCCGTCAGCTCGGGGGTTGATCGGCGCGTGCCCGCGCGCAGTTCGACCAGGAGGTCCTCCAGCCGGTGCGCGAGGCGGCTCACCCGCATCATGCCGACCATGCCGGCGGCGCCCTTCATCGTGTGCGCCTCGCGCAAGATCCCGTCGATCGCGTCGCGGTCGCCCGGCGCGGTCTCGAGCGTGAGCAGCCCGGAGGCAATCCGCTCGAGCTGGCCCTTGGCCTCCTCGACGAACATCGGACGGAACTCGTCTTCTAGCTCGCCCGTTTCAAATCCAACCGGCTCTTCACCAGTTCCTCGATATCGACGAGCACCACCAGGCGCCCGCCATTGCTGTAAACGCCAAGCTCGCCAGGTTGAGTCCCGGGGCCAACCGGGTCCTCGAAGTCGGCAGCGACCGGCAGCTCTTCCGCGGCTAGAGCGACCATCTCCTTCTCGCCGCTGACCAGGACCGCAAAAGGCGGTTCGCCCAATGCACCTGTGGCCGTCAGCACGCCGGTGTCGAGCAGCGGGACGATCTCGCCCCGGATGTTGAGCACGCCGATCAGGCCCGCCGGAGACAGTGGGACGCGCGTCACGATCGGGTGCCGCAGCACTTGATGAACACTGGTCATCGGCACCGCAAAGGACGCGGCGTTCACAGTCAACACGAGCACTCGTATCACTCCGTCCGCTCCCGGCCTTGCGAATCGAGCTCGGCCGCGAGCGTGGCTTGGGCCAAATCAAGCGCATCGGCAGCCAGCGCGCGACTCCTGTCCGCGATCAGCTGGACGGCGAGCTTCACGCTGTCCGTCGAGGTTCGATGTTGCTCGGCTTCCGGCAGAACTTTGCCGCTCACCTCGGCCATGGCCTCGGTCATTCGCATCCAGCCGTCGAGCTGGCGGCCGCGTCGCTCTATCGCCACCACCGCCTCGCCGCTGGTGGCCTGGGCGCCCTCAGCAAGCTTGGTGATCTCCGCGGCGGCCGCCTTCGAACGCTCGGCGAGCCGTCGAACCTCGTCGGCGACCACGGCAAACCCACGTCCCGCCTCGCCCGCACGCGCAGCTTCGATCGCCGCATTGAGAGCGAGGAGGGCGGTCTGGTCCGCGATGTCCTTCAGAACTCCCAGTACCGCCTGGATCTCCTTAACC
>JBGPYE010000279.1:0-2319 GCA_041493095.1 Candidatus Dormibacteraceae bacterium | reverse complement strand
CGATATCGAGGTGGAGCTCGACGAGCGCACCAAGTGGTTCGAAGAGCACGGCCGGCTGCTCGAAGCGCAGCGGCTCCGGCAGCGCACCAACTTCGACCTCGAGATGATGCGCGAGACCGGCACTTGCGCCGGAATCGAGAACTACTCCATGCACCTCACGCGCCGCAAACCGGGCGACGCTCCTTACACATTGATGGACTTCCTGCCGGACGACGCCCTCATCTTTGTCGACGAGTCGCACGTGGCGGTGCCGCAGATCGGCGGCATGCTGGGAGGCGACCGCTCGCGCAAGGCGGCGCTCGTCGAGTACGGGTTCCGACTTCCGAGCGCGTTCGACAACCGGCCGCTGAGCTTTGACGAGTGGGAGGAGCGGGCGCGCGATGTCGTCTACGTCTCGGCTACGCCCGGTGCATACGAGATGCGCCGCTCGCAGCGCACGGTGGAGATGGTCGTGCGCCCGACCGGCCTGGTCGATCCGACCGTCGAGGTGCGGCCCACCCAAGGCCAGATCGACGACCTGCTCGCCGAGGTGAAGAGGCGAGCGGAGCTCGGCCACCGCTCGCTGGTGACCACGCTCACGAAGCGTTTCGCCGAAGACCTCGCCGACTACCTTCGCGAGTACGGGGTCAAGGTGCGATACCTGCACTCCGAGCTCGATGCGATGGAGCGCATCGACGTCCTGCGCGACCTTCGCACAGGCACCGTCGACGTGGTGGTCGGCATCAACCTGCTTCGCGAAGGGCTGGACCTGCCGGAGGTCGCGTTCATCGGCATCCTCGACGCTGACAAGGAGGGCTACCTTCGCGCCTACCGGTCCTTCATCCAGACAATCGGGCGCGCCGCTCGCAACGTCGAAGGCCACGTCGTCATGTACGCGGACAAGATCACCGACTCCATGCGCCAGGCCCTCGACGAGACCGAGCGCCGGCGCAACAAGCAGATCGCGTACAACGCGGAGCGCGGCATCACCCCGGAGACCGTGAAGAAGGCGATCTACCAGCTCGAGATCAACCAGAACGACCTCAAGGCGGACGCGGTCGAGATCATGGCCGGAGCGGGCGTGCCGCGCGAGGACCTGCTTGCGATCGTGCGCGACCTGGAAAAGGAGATGCGCCGGCTGTCGAAAGAGCTGCAGTTCGAGGACGCCGCGCGGGTGCGCGACCGGATCATCCTGCTGCGGAAGCGTCTCTCCGGCGAAGTGACGGGCAAGGAGGACGACGGCGACGTCGCCCTGGCCATCGCCGCGGCGCCCAAGCAGAAGACGATGGTGCGCAACTATCGACCCGGCCGGCGAGGCCGGTGAAGAACGTCAAGCGCGCCGAAGGTCTTCTAGCGGCGAAGCCGGACGGGTGGATGGAGATGCTTGGCGCTCGCATCATCGAGGCGGAGCCGGGCCGCGTCGTGCTCGAGCTCGAGGCGGGGCCGCAGCACCGCCACGGCGGCGGCGTGGTGCAGGGCGGAGTGATCACTCAGATCGCCGATGCGGCGATGGGGATGTCGCTGGCCACGCTCCAGGAAGATGGGCTATGGAACACGACGATCGAGCTCAAGATCAATTTCATCCGGCCTGTCATCTCGGGACGCATTCGTGCGGTAGGACGGGTCGTCGAGATCAAGCAGACCCTTATGTTCAGCGAGGCAGACGTCCTGGACGAGCAGGACAGGTTGGTCGCCAGAGCTTCGTCGACGTGCCTGCCCGTCCCGGAGGGCCAGGGCCGTGAGTGAGGTCAAGACGCCGTCAAAGGCGTGGACCTGGCTTGGCCTCCAAACCGTGGAGACCGGAGAAGGCACTGCGACCGTCGAGATGAAAACCACGGAAGACATGGCGAACCATTCCGGTTTCGTCCACGGTGGGATGATCAGCACGCTGGCCGATTCGGCGATGGGCCGGTCGCTGCGGACGCTGAAGCCAGGAGTCGTACGGGCGATGAGCTTTGACTTGAAGCTCAACTTCATCTCGGCGGCCAAGCCGGGCGAGACGCTGCGGGCCATTGGGCGAGTGGTTCACGCGGGCCGGCGCACCGTCGTGACGGAATGCAGGGTGGAGGGGCCGGGCGGAAAGCTGGTCGCCACCGCGAGCGGTACGTTTTCGATAACCAGGGAAAAGGAATACTCAAGCTCGGCCCCCTCTCACCAGTCTCCCCCCAAGGGGGGAGAGGACAAGGAACAGATCTAACTCATGCCGACTGACCAGATCACGATCCGCGGGGCGCGCGAGCACAACCTGAAGAACGTCACGCTCTCGATCCCGCGTGACAAGCTCGTCGTGTTCACCGGGCTCTCGGGCTCCGGGAAGTCCTCGCTCGCCTTCGACACGAT
>JBGPYE010000111.1:0-6062 GCA_041493095.1 Candidatus Dormibacteraceae bacterium | reverse complement strand
CGCCCCCCGCAGCGCACACCGTGTCGAGCGTGATGAATCGCACCTTCGGTGTGTCGTGCACGTAAAACGCGGTGCCGTCCCTGCGGTTCTGCTCCGAGAAACCGTGCGGGCCCGATCTGTAGTGTGATTCGACGAACTCGTTCCGCGAAATTGGCGCTCGCGCCGCGTCCGGCGTCACTTCCAAAGAAGCTCCGGTCATGAAGAATTCGGGGTGCTGAACGAAGGTCTCGAGGGCAGTGTCGCGGTCGAGCCCATCCGGCAGTCCGATCGGCTTGCGCGAGCCTGTCATAGCTTTCGCCAGCGCGGGCGTGACGATGCCCACACCCTGGCATACCTCTTCGTGGTTTCCGTAGCACCCCAGCCATGGAAGCCGCAATCCGCCAGCCTCGAACGATTCCATCGCACGCTCAAGCAGACCGGGCACCTGTGGGAAGCCGAGGTCCCGGCGGAACACGTCGCTATCGGCCGCTCCATCTGGTTTCCAGCAGATGTCGTCTGGCCAATCCGCCGCCTGCACGCCCTCGTACCCCGGCGCGCCCGAGTCGGGCTGAACAGCGCCCCCGTCGAACAGCGCGAGGAAGTTGGCCAGCTCGTTTCGCTGCGTGTTGTCGATCGAGTCCCCCGTCATCGCCACCAGCTCGAGAGGCGAGCCGGTGACCGGGGCCGCATCAATCGCGTTGAGCGTCCGGACCATGGCGTCGATGGCACGCACGTTCAGCGCCTCGTGCGGACGCTGCATTGTGAGCAGCTCTCTAAAACGCGGGTCCACCCACTCCCGGTTGATGTATTCAAAGCGTGCAGGTGACTGCGCGTCGGTCACGTGAAGGTCTGTGATGTGCGCGATCGCCGCGATCGCCGCGCGAGATTCGATCAACTGGGGCGCCGAATCGCCGACCAGGTCCTTCCGGATTTCATGCGGCTCACCTGCAAGCTCGGTCACCGCGCGATATGCGGCGCGCGCGCCCTGGCCGATCACCGCTCCCGCGCCAAGCCGGCGCTGCGTGGTGAGCGCAACGCGCGGGTCGGACTTCACGCCTCGACCGGCGCTTTCTCTTCCCTCGCGATCAGCACCGGGTCGGGCCGGATCGCCAGCCGCACTCGAGTTCCCGCCGGATGCGCCGAAGCCTCGGCGGTCGGGAGCTGGGCCAGTACGACGATGTCTCCGAGGTCGACGGTGACGCGGCTCGTAGCGCCCAGGAACGCCACCGCGATCACAGTGCCGATCAGCGGGCCGGGGACTGAATCGCCCTCCGAAGCGAGCGACACGGCCTCCGGCCGCACCAGCGCGGTGGCCGGCCCGGTGGGCGTGTCGTGCTGCACGAGCGGCAGCTCGGTGCCTCTGACCTCGACCATGCCGAACTTCACCGTTCCGGGTATGCGGTTGGTGAGGCCGACGAACTCAGCGACGAACGGAGTCGCAGGACGGGAGTAGATCGCGACCGGCGAGTCGAGCTGCTCCAGGCGGCCCGCGTTCATGACGCCCACTCGGTCCGCGATGGCAAGCGCTTCTTCCTGGTCGTGGGTCACGAACAGGGTCGTGGTGCCGACCTCCAGCTGCACCCGGCGGATCTCGTCGCGCAGCCTCGAGCGTACCTTGGCGTCGAGCGCCGAGAGAGGCTCGTCGAGCAGGAGCACGGTCGGTTGGATCGCGAGGGCGCGTGCCAGCGCGACTCGCTGCTGCTGGCCGCCGGACAGCTGGTGCGCGTAGCGGTTGGCGTATTTCGACAGGCCAACCAGCTCGAGCATTTCGCCGGACCGCTTCTTCTGCTCTGCGGCGCCCACCTTGTGCAGGCTGAGGCCGAAAGCCACGTTTTGCTGTGCGGTCATGTGGGGGAACAGCGAATACGCCTGGAACACCATGCCGACGTCGCGCTTGTTGGCGGGCAACCCGGTGACGTCCTTGCCGCCGAACATCACGCGCCCGCTGTTGGCTTCCTCGAGGCCCGCGACCAGGCGCATGGCGGTCGTCTTGCCGCACCCAGAAGGCCCCAGCAACGCGACCAGCTCCCCGGGCGCCATGGTGAGGCTCAGCCCGTCGAGCGCCGTGACACCCGCGTAGCTGCGACGAAGGTCCTCGAGGCGGACCTCGACTCCCGCTCCAGCTGTCGCCATCATTTATCTGGTACTCCGATAAAGCTGTTGCGCAGGGGAAGGACCCGCGACTCGGTGCCTGGGAGCATTTCCTCTCCGCGCACCTCCCTCTCCCTTGGACGCCCGAAGAACGACAGGATCATCAAGAGCATGAAGGCGAAGATCAGCGAGGCCACCGATACGGCGATCGACGTGCCGGCGCTGACCAGCCCGACGTAAGAGATCGCGACCTGCAGGTTTTCAAAGTACAGCAGCTGCGCGAAGGTGAACTCGCCGAGCACGACTGCGACAGATAGGAGGCACGCGTTGAGCAGCGCGGTCGACATGTTCGGGACGATGACGCGGAACATCACGGTCCCCCATCCCGCTCCGAGGCTGCGCGCGGCCTCCGACAGCGTCTTGATGTCGATCGCGGACAGCCCTGCGTCGAGGGCTCGATAGCTGTAGGGCAAGACGATGATGAGATAGACGAACGAGAGAATCAGGATCGAGTCCGTCACGTTAATCTCGATCCAGTGGTAGAGGGGCGCGACTCCGACCACCAGAGCGATCGCCGGGATCGTGAGTGGAAGCAGGCACAGGAACTCGACGATCCGGTGCACCTGGGGCAGTCGCAACCGAACCCATACCATGGTCGGCAGCAGCAGCACCAGCATCCCCACCGACGTGATCACGGCGAGCTCGAGCGAGACGCCGATCGCCTTCATCAGGTCCGGCTCCCGGAATATGGCGGCCCACGCCTCCATCGTGCGCGGTGAGGTCACGCTGTTCCCGCGAGTCGAAAACTCGAACATCGTACCGATCGGCACGAGGAAGAAGGCGCCGAGCAGGATGAAGATGGTGGCGCGGAACACTTGCAGCTTGATCCGGCGGGACCGGCTCATCTAAGCCACCGCGACGTCCGCCGCTGCAGGAGCGTGTACAGCACCACCACGATGGTGACGATCAGGATCATGGCCAGCGCGAGCGCCTTCGCCAGGCCCGGCTGGCTGCGCCCCGTCTCGCTGGTGAACAGGTTGCTGATCTGCAGGGGGACGATGATCCCGCCCTGCGTGATGAGCGCCGCCGCCGTGGCGTACGCGGAGAACGCGTTCGCGAACAGAAGCAGGGTGCAACCGAGGAACGCTGGAGCCAGCAGCGGCCCAGCGACGTATCGCCAGTAGTGCCACGTGCTGCCACCCAGGCTTTCGGTCGCCTCGCGCCACTGCGGGCGGATGCCGTCGACCGCCGGCAGGAACACGAGCAGCATCAGCGGGATCTGGAAGTAGGTATAGACGACGATCAGGCCGCTGACCTGGTACAGGGGCGCTCCGTTGGCGTAGATGTCGATCCCGTGCGATTGCAAGAAAAGGGTGACGATCCCGACGTTGCCGATGGTGGCGATGAAAGCGAATGCGAGCGTGACGCCGCCGAACTGCGCGAGCACACCTGACATCGACGTGACGATGCGGCGGAACACACCGCGCGGGTTTCCAGTCGCGACCGCGTAGGCCAGCATCGCACCGAAGATCGCGCCCAGGAGAGCGCTGGCCACGGAGATGGTCGTGCTCGTCACGAACGCCTTGACTAGAAAGTCCTGGTTGATCCCGGCGATGTTGTTGAGGGTCGGGCTTCCCTGTTTGGTGGTGAACGAGCCGAAAGCGATGATCGCTGTCGGCAGCAGGAGAAACAGCCCGACATAGAGGAGGAACGGCACCACCCCAAGCCACGGAAGGGGTAGCCGCCGCCCGCCCCCGTTGGGGCGAGCGGCGGTGTTGCTAACGGCCGGGTTGCCGGCGGAGGTCACCCGATGGCCTTAGACCAGTTTGCGGAGAGGTAGGCCCCCGCTTTGGTTGACTGCGCATCGGTTGGAAACTGCGGAGTGCCGGTTGCCTTCGGCAGAGCTGCGGCAGCGGTCGCGTCGATCTTGCCGGACTTCTCCATGGCCGCCTGGCGGACCGGTCGAGCGCCGCCCTTCAACCAGAGGTTCTGGCCCTCGTCCGAGTAGAGGTATTCCTCCCACAGCCGCGCGGCGGCCGGGTGGGGTGCGTCCTTGTTGATCGCCTGCGCGTAGTAGCCGCCGATCGTTGCGTTCGTGGGAACGAAGATCTTCCAGCCGGACACGTCCTTGCCGTGCGAGGTGGACAGGTAGTCCCACTCGAACAGGACCGGTGTCTGGCCCGCCTTGACGGTGGCGGCGGTGCCGATCACGGGTACGAAGTTGTTCGCCACCTTCAGCTGGTGGAAGAAATCGACTCCCTTGCTCACGTCATCGAGCGAGCCGCCATTGGCGACGGCGGCCATGATCACGCCGTTGAGCGCCTGGTTGGACTGGGTCGGGTCGCCAGCGAGCGCGACCTTGCCTTTGAACCCGGATCCGAGCAGGTCCGCCACCGAGTTGATGGCCCCGCCCGGCACCTTGGTCGGGTCGTAGCCGATGCCCATGAAACCGCCGTAGTCCTGGACCCACAGGCCGGTCGCTTCCTTCTGGCCGTCGAGTACGTCGCCCCACGTCGCGACCTTGTAGGGCGCGAAGAGCGCGACGTTCGCAAGCGCGACCTTGAGGCCGACGTCAACGACGTCGGGAGCGCTGCTCGTTCCAGCCTGCTGGGTGATCGCGTCGACCTCCTGCTGGCTGCTCCCGTTTGGGTTGGCCGAGGTGACGTCGATGTTGTACTTGGCTTTGAAGCCGGTGATGATCGCGCCGTAGTTCGCCCAGTCGGGTGGCAGCGCGATGACGTTGAGCTTGCCCTCCGCCTTGGCAGCCGTGACCAGCGCGTCCATGCCGCCGCAGTCGGCTGCAGACTTCGCCGACTTGGCGTTGCAAGAGCTGGATGTGTTGCTCGTTCCTCCACACGCCGCGACCACGACGAGGGCCACGACGACAAGGGCGAGCCGACCGATCGAGGTACGCCACTTCATGCTTCCTTCCCCTTTGAACCGCTGAACGGCCTGGGCGCCAGCCTTGGCGACCAATATGCAGGGGAAATATTGCTCCCGGCCCGGCTGCGTTGCAAGGATGGAGAGGGCTGCGCCCGTTGATTTCAGTTAGCCGCCGGTTAACCCTCGCGCGCTAGCGCGGAACCCGAGGCGGCGGGAAAGGTCCGCCGCGGCGTCGAGCGTGAGCCGCACCAGCTCCGGGCGATCCTCCGCCCGCAGGCGATGCGAGGGCCCCGAGACGTCCATGGCCGCCACGACCTCTCCGCCTGCGTCGTACACCGGCGCGGCGAGGGCGTCGAGCCCGACCTCGAGCTCCTCGTGGGTGCGGGCCAGGCCGGCGTTGCGCGCCGCGTCCAGCTGGGCTTCCAGCTCCCTGCGATCGGTGATCGTGTGTGGCGTGGAGCGCTCGAGCGGGCGGGCGAGCAGGCGCTCGCGCACGGCCGCCGGGCCGAAGGCCAGGATCACCTTGCCGCTGGCGGTGCAGTGGACGGGCGTGCGACGCCCCAGCCAGTTCACGCTGACCACCGAGGTCGAGCCGGTCGCCTGCTCGATCGGGACGATCTCATCGCCGACGAGGACGTCGAGCGTCACGGTCTCGCTGAGCGCCGCCGCCAGGCCGGCGCACACGGGCCTGGCCAGCGAGCGGAGGTCCGATTCGCCCGTGACGACGCTTGCGAGCTGCGGCAGGCGCCGGCCCAGCCGGTACTTGGCGCTCTTGCCGTCGCGCTCGACCAGGGCGTGGCGCTCCAGAGTGCCCAGAAGGCGCAGCGCAGTGGAGCGATGCACGTGAAGCTCTCGCGCGATCTCCGCCCCGGTACGCCAGCCGCCCTGCGCCAGCACGTCGAGGATCGTGATCGCCCGCTCGACCGAGCGGACGCCCTCCGCCGGAGGCACCCGGATGAAGTCGCGGGCGGTGCTTTCGTTGCTCACAGCGCAACATTACGCTTGCTAGGTGCCCAAAAGCACGATAAACTGTTGGACTCTGATCATCTGTTGAGCAACGCGCAACAAAAGCCAGAAGGAGCGGCATGAGTCGAGAAGAGGATATCCGG
>JBGPYE010000134.1:0-5389 GCA_041493095.1 Candidatus Dormibacteraceae bacterium | reverse complement strand
TGAACCCCCCGCCGGCCTCGCCCGCGAAGAACGCCAGCAACCACAGGTACTTGTGGCGCCAGCTGATCTTGAACGACCTTGTGACCATCTCCCAATAAGGCACGCCGTGAGCATAGGCGTGCTGAGGAAACCCGGTTAGAAAATCGCTGGGACTATCGCTCGCTTGTGAATGCCCGAGCCGATGAGCGTGTCGTCCTGCCGGCACTCGACGTCGAAGTAGAGCTTGTTGCCCTTGACCTCGTTGAGGCGGGTCGTCACCACGATCGTGCTTCCCGGTGGGGCCGGAGCGAGGTGGCGGACGTGTACCTCGTAGCCAACGGTGGTTTCACCGTCCGCCAGGAGCCGCTCGACCGAGCGATGGCTCGTGATCTCCATCAGGCCGATCATCGCGGGCGTCGAAAACGTGCCTTCCCCGCCAACGTGCCGAGTGATAAGCTCGCCTTCGACCACCCGTTCGAGGCGTCCCTCCAGCCCGGGCCTAACACCTTCTTCGGTCGCCACGAGATAGATTGTCCCCAATGGCTGCATCGTCCCGTTCGGAGATCCCCGACGGATCTTTGGCGTCTAGGCCGCCCATCTGCGTTGTCGCCTCCTGCGCGCGCTCGGTCGCGCATGACGGATGCGCTCCCTCACGTGCTCGTCGGCTCCTAGCGTCTGGGCAGCCGATCCGCCAAATCTCTCGTTGGGGCCTCCGACCGTGACGATGCCTCCAGTCCGCAAGGCGATTTTCCCTGCCGCCGGGCTTGGGACTCGTTTTCTCCCGGTCACAAAGGCACAGCCCAAGGAAATGCTGCCGCTCGTCGACAAGCCGACCATCCAGTACGGCGTCGAGGAAGCCATCGCCAGCGGCATCGAGCAGGTGATCATGGTCACCGGCGGCGGCAAGCGCGCCATCGTCGATCACTTCGACCGCTCGCTCGAGCTCGAGCACTACCTCACCCAGCGGGGCAAGAGCGACCTGCTCCACATCCTGAGCGAGGTCGACGACCTGAGCAACCGGGTCGACATCACCTACCTTCAGCAGAAAGAACCTCTCGGGCTGGGGCACGCGGTGTGGACGGCACGACGCCTGGTCGAAGGCGAATCGTGCGCGGTGCTCCTGGCGGACGATGTGATCCTCGGCGCCTCCGAACCGTGTCTCAAGCAGCTCATCGATGCGCATCACAAGACTGGCGCCACGGTGCTCGCGGTACGCCGGTTTCCGCGCAGCCAGATCGGCCGCTACGGAGTGGTGGCGATCGACAGCAGCGAGGGCCGGCTGCACGACGTCACGGACATGGTCGAAAAGCCCATGCCGGGCACCGAGCCCTCCGACCTGGCCATCATCGGCCGCTATGTGCTCACGCCCGCCGTCTTCGCCGAGCTCAACCGGTCGGAGCCGGGCAGCGGGCAGGAGATCCAGCTCACAGACGCGATCAAGCGGACGCTCGGGTCGCACCCGGTCGTCGCCCTCGAGTTCGAGGGGGATTACTACGACACGGGGACGGTTCCAGGCTACCTTCGCGCGAACTTGATGCTGGCGATGAAAAGGGAGGGCCTGCGAGAGGAGCTCGCCCCCCTCCTGCGCGAGCTCCTCGAGGGCGGGTAGTAGGGGTAACGGGGCTATAATCGAGAGACGCTCTATGAGTGGAATTCCCAGACGAGTGATTTACCTATGGCTGTTTCAGGAAGAAGACGGTTCGACGATGACAAGGTTGTCAAGTACGAGACCGCGGAGAAGGACTTCGAGGTTGAGGTTTCGCGCACCCTCAACAAATGGTGCGTCACCGTGTACCAGCTTCCGGATCGGCAGATCACGGTCCAGGACTTCTTCCCGGAGCGCTGGAAGGCGCTCGCTCGTGCGCAAGACTTCATCCGCCTCCTGAACCAGCGCAAGAAGAAGGAAGAGGAAGGTCTCGCGAGCTCACGCGACGACGACTACTAGCCGTCCACGCCCCAGTCTCGGTAGAATTCTGCGCTCGTGAACTGGGCTGTTCTGCGTCGGGAGTGGGGGGCGGTGACTTTCGTCCTCACCGTTCTGGTGGGCATGATCGTCGTGCCGCTGGCGCTCTATTTCACCAACCTTGGTCCGGGCGCGATCGCGATTCCGGGCAGCTCGACGACCAGCAGCGCCAGGGCCAGCGCAGCGGAGACGGCAAGCCCGGCGCGGGTCTCTCCTTCCCCTTAGCGGGACAGGCGTCGGCCTAGCCGGCGAATTGCCACAGCAGCCGCTCACCGTTCGGCTGCACGATGTCTCCTAGCGGCAGCGAGAGCTCCGCCACTGACTTTTCGTCCGACTTGACGCGCATCTCGATCACCTCGGAAAGGCGAAGGTGCGCGATCATCGCGCAGTCGCGCAGGAAGGTGAACACCACCGGCCGGACCAGGTTCATCACGAAGTCCGCCGCCGCGGCGCCATCTAACAGTGTGCGGTCTGACACGCTGCGGTCGCGAAAGGCGAGCACGACAACCTCATCGCTCAGCATCACCGGATCGCTCCACGCATAGGCGGACGAGTCGGTGTCGCTGAGCAGCTGAAGGAGCTCGGCGAGCCTTCGCATCGGCGGCTCCGGGCCCTCGATCAAGAGCGGGATGTCGCGCTGCGGCTCATTGAACTGCTGCGCGCGATACTGCGCCGTGAAACCAAGGTCCGAGATCCCGGCGAAGGGCGCTGGGACCTTGATCGTCATCTCACCGAGTCGGGGACTGCTGGGACGCATTTTTGGACGTACGCCTTTCATGCTGTATTAACGCACGGAGGGCCTATATATGTCGCCTCTGAACAGTATTGCCTCAGGGTGCGCCGCCACCCGACAGAGCTCGCTTTGCGAGCAGGGCCGACCTCACCGGCGAGCGGGGAGGTGGAATTTCCCGAGAATTGAGACTTGAAATGCCCCTGACCGGAATTCGAGTCCTCGACCTGACCCGGCTGTTGCCGGGCGCCTTCTGCACGATGCTCCTGGCGGACATGGGCGCGGACGTGATCAAGGTCGAAGAGCCGGACCGCGGTGACTACATGCGCTGGACCCCACCGCTGGTCGACGGCCAGAGCGTCTTCTTCAACTCCCTCAACCGCAACAAGAAAAGCCTCACGTTGAACCTCAAAGCGGAGGCTGGGCGGGACCTGCTGCTTCGCCTGGCCGAGAGCGCCGACGTGCTGGTCGAGGGGAATCGGCCGGGCGTGATGAAGCGGCTGGGTCTTGGCTGGGACACGCTGCACGAACGCAACCCGCGCCTGGTCATGTGCTCCATCACCGGCTACGGGCAGGACGGGCCGTTCGCCGCTCGGGCCGGCCATGACATCAACTACATGGCGACCGCGGGAGGGCTCGGCCTCAACGGCTCCAGGGGTGGCCCTCCCGTGCCGCTGTCCGTCCAGGTCGCCGATATCGGAGGAGGCGGAATGCAGCCTGCGGTCGCGATCCTCGGCGCATTGGTTGCGGTGCAGCGTGGCGGGGATGGGCGCTGGCTCGACGTGTCGATGACCGACGGCGCGGTGAGCTGGATGTCTCTGGCGCTGGCGGCGCGCGGCGGGGGCGAGGAGGTAGCCCGAGGGGATCAGCGGCTCGCTGGCCGCCACGCCTGTTACCGGGTGTACGCCTGCAAGGGTGGAGGCTTCTACAGCGTCGGCGCGCTCGAGCCCAAATTCTGGTCCGCGCTCTGCGTCGCCATCGGCCGGCCGGACCTCGTCGGGCTCCAGTTTGCCGAGGGCGCTGAAGGAGAGCAGGTGCACCGCGCTGTAGAGGAGGTCTTCGCCTCGAGGACACGATCAGAGTGGGAGCGCGACCTCGCGGGCCTTGATGCCTGCTGCGAGCCGGTGCTCGAGCTGGACGAGGTCGCCTCACATCCGCAGGTCGTGTCACGCGGGCTGATTGCGAAGCAGAAGACTGGAGTTGAGGTGAGGCCGGCCGTTCAGATGCTCAGCGACTGGCGTCGAAAAGATCCACCCGCCCTCGGCGAGGACACGGCCGCCGTCCTGGCCGAGGTCGGCGTGGATGGCAAACAGCTCGAGGAGCTCAAGCTGCGCGGCGTTATTTAGCCACCAGGTGGTCCCAGAGCCACTCGACCTGCTGCCGCGTCGCTTCCCGGCTCCCGCTGTTGTCGATCACGTGATGCGCGAGCTTGCGCTTCTCGTCGATCGGCATCTGCGCGGCGATCATCGCGCGCGCCTTGTCCTCGCTTATGCCACGACCCTCGACCAGCCGTGTCAGTTGCAGATGTTCTGGTACGTACACCAGCACCACGGTCGAATAAATTCGCTCGAGGCCGTTCTCGAAGATCAAGGGCACGTCCTGCACGACGACCACAGCCCCTCTCATCGCGGCCTCAGCGGTGCGCGCGGCCATCCATTCCCGGACGAGGGGGTGGACGATTGCATTGAGGCGCTGGCGCGCGCCGGCGTCGTTGAAAACGAGCTCGCCAAGTCGTGCGCGGTCGATCCGCCCGTCACGCACGTAGTCGGAGCCGAACTCGTTGACCACCGCATCAAAGCCAGGGCTGCCCGGCTCGTAGGCCGCGTGAGCCGCCTCGTCTGCGTCGATCACCGTGGCGCCGAGGTCGTGCAGTATCGCCGACACCGTCGTCTTTCCCGAGCCCGCGCCGCCAGTCAGCCCAATGAGCTTCAATTGGCGTAAATGGCCGAGGAGGAGAAGTTCGACGCTGTCATCGTCGGTGCCGGTCCGGCCGGCACGGCCGCGGCCCTCACCATGGCCAAGGCCGGGCTGCAGGTCGCTCTGCTAGAGCGCGGAACAAAGCCCGGGTCCAAGAACGTGATGGGCGGCATCCTCTACAACCACTTCCTTGAAGAGATCGTAGGCGACACCTGGAAGGAGGCTCCGCTCGAGCGGCCAATCATCGAAGAGCGCCGCTGGATCATGACGCCTGAAGCGGCGATCGGATTCGACTACAAGAACCTTCGCAACCGTGACAAGCCGCATTCCTTCTCGGTTCTCCGCGCACGCTTCGACGCGTGGTTCGCGGAGCAGGCCGAAAAGGCCGGCGCCGTGGTTGTGCCGGAGACGGTGGTCGACCGCCTCATCGTCAAGAACAACCGCGTCGTGGGGGTCGGAACTGGTCGCGGCGATGACGTCTATGCGGACGTCGTGATCGTGTGCGAGGGCATCGGCCTGGGCGCCGGCCTCCTGGAGAAGACGGTCATCAACGGCAAGCCTTTGCGCCGCAAGCTGCGCCCCAACGAGGTCGCGATGGCGGTCAAAGAGATCATGCAGCTCGAACCCGGCCTCATCGAGGAACGGTTCAACTGCGAGCCTGGCGAGGGCTGCACTCTCGAGTGCTTCGGCGACTCGACGATGGGCATGGCCGGGTTCATGTTCATCTACACCAACAAGGACACGCTCTCCGTGGGCGGAGGCGCGTTGCTGAGCCAGTTCAACGAGACTCTGCGCAGCCC
>JBGPYE010000121.1:0-5795 GCA_041493095.1 Candidatus Dormibacteraceae bacterium | reverse complement strand
GCAGGTGCGATGGAGCTCATTGGCGATCCAAAGCTGGATGAAGTCGTGCTCAGTACGCACGGTGACATTGTTTGGGAGCTCGTCGAGGAGCTGGTCAAGCGCCGCGTCGTCAAACCGGGACAGGGCGGATTCGAGAAGGGTTCGAGTTGGGTCGTCGAAGTCGAGGAAGGTTCTTTCGTCCACGCCTGGTTCATCCCCGCGCCTTGACAAGTAACGGCCTCGCGCGGCGCCTCCGCGCCGAGATGGCCGCCGCGGCGGATCCAGCCAGGGCGGCTGGGATGCAGGCATACATGAAATCGACGATGCCGTATTACGGCCTGAGCTCGCCGCAGGTCGACGTCATCTGCAAGAAGGTGTTCGCAGAGCATCCGCTCGAGTCGTGCAGCGAGTGGCGCGATGCGATCCTCGAGCTCTGGCGCGGCGCCGTCCGACGCGAGGAACGTTATGCGGCCATCCGGCTGGTCTCCGTCAGGCGCCACCGCGAGTGCTGGACCCCAGAGCTGATTCCGATGCTCGAGGAGATGATCGTCGATGGCGCATGGTGGGACTATGTCGACGCCCTCGCGCAGGTGGTCGGCGAGCTGTTGCGCTCCCACCCGAAAGAAATCCGGCCGCTGATGCGCGCCTGGAGCAAAGACGAGAACCTGTGGAAGCGTCGCGTCTCGATCATCTGCCAGAACTCGTTCAAGCGCGACACGGACCTCGAGCTGCTTTACGCCAACATCGCACCGAACCTGCAGGACCGTGACTTCTTCATCCGCAAGGCGATCGGCTGGTCGCTGCGCGCGTACGCGTGGACCAATCCCGATGAGGTCGCACGCTACGTGCGTGAGCATGAAGCCCAATTGAGCGGGCTGAGCCGGCGAGAAGCGCTGAAAAACATCTCTGTGTCGAGCTAAGTGCGTTGGAGAGGCGCGAGTGCCGGCTCCGGCGGCTTTCGTTTCGTCACGAATCCAGCGAGTGCCGGCTCCCGCGGGTTTCAAGGGGTCGACTGCTCGCGCCGGGCATGCATCACGGCCTGCCAGGCAGACCCGCAACTCCCTCGTCCCAGACTCCAGCCGTGGACTGCTTTCGAGTCGCCTACTCGTTTCGCAGCGCGCGAACCGGGTCCTGGCGCGCTGCGCCAACCGCCCGGCAGAAGGCCGCTCACCGTTTAGGGTTGTCGCAATGACCGTCACGCTGCGCGGCGTCGGGCTGGCGGAGAGCCAGGTCGTGGCCGTGGCCCGTCACGGCGAAAAGGTCGCCCTTGCGCCCGCGGCGCGGACCCGGATGGAGCGCAGCCGGACCCGCGTCGAGCGGGCCGCGGCGTCGCGCGAGCCCGTGTACGGCGTCTCCACCGGGTTCGGCGCCCTGGCCGGCACCCGCGTCGCTCCCCTGCGCCAGCCGGAGCTCCAGCTCGCGCTGATCCGTTCCCACGCCGCCGGCATGGGCGAACCCGTCGACCAGGAGGTGGTTCGCGCCACGATGCTGCTCCGGGCGCGGACGCTGGCCATGGGTCTCTCCGGCGTGAGGCCGATCGTGGCCGAAGCTCTGATCGCAATGTTGAACGCCGAGATCACGCCGGTCGTGCCGCGCTACGGCTCCGTGGGATGCAGCGGCGACCTCGCTCCACTCGCCCACATCGGCCTGGCGCTCGTCGGCGAGGGTGAGGTTACGGATGCCGAGGGGACCGTGAAGCCTGCAATGCAGGCGCTCAAGGCTGCGCGGCTGAAGCCGTTGAAGCTCGAGACCAAAGAGGGCCTGGCCCTGATCAACGGGACCGATGGGATGCTGGGCATGCTGGCTCTGGCCTGCGCCGACGCCGAGCTTTGCTTCAGGACGGCCGACATCTCCGCCGCTATGTCTGCCGAAGCGCTGCTCGGAACGGATCGACCCTTCCAGTCGAGGCTTCACGAGATCCGTCCTCATCCCGGCCAGCTCGCGAGCGCGGCGAACCTCGAGCGCCTGATGCGGGGTTCGGGCATCGTCGCCTCGCATCGCCACTCACACCATGCCGTGCAGGATTCGTACTCGGTCAGGTGCAGCCCGCAGGTCGCGGGTGCGGCGCGCGACACGCTGGACTTCGCCCGCCGCGTCGCCACGATCGAGCTGGCCTCCGCCGTCGACAACCCGGTCGTGCTGGAATCTGGAGAGGTCGAGTCCACCGGCAACTTCCACGGCGAGCCGCTCGCGTTTGCCGCGGACTTCCTGGCCATCGCCGCGGCCGAGGTCGGCGCGATCGCCGAGCGACGGGTCGATCGCTTGCTCGACCCTCATCGCTCGGAAGGTTTGCCTCCCTTCCTGGCTGAGGAGCCAGGCGTCAACTCAGGACTCATGGTCGCGCAGTACACGGCGGCGGCTTTGGTGGCGGAGAACCGGCGCCTGGCCGCGCCCGCGAGCGTCGATTCGATCCCGACATCGGGCATGCAGGAGGACCACGTGTCGATGGGTTGGGGCGCTGCGCTGAAGCTGCGGACAGTGCTCGACAACCTCAGGCACATCCTTGCCGTCGAGCTGGTCTCTGCCGCCCGCGCACAGGATCTCCGGCATCCGCTCAAAGCCTCGCCGGCGACCGCGGCGGTCCGCGACCTGCTGCGGAAGCACGTGCCAGGGGTCGGAGCGGACCGTTATCTCGCACCGGAGCTCGCCGCGGCCGAGGAGCTGATCCGCAGCGGCGCGGTGCTGGCGGCGGCCGAGTCGGTCATCGGACCATTGCGGTGACTCGAACAATCCGAGCGCCTAGGGGCTCGGAGATCACCTGCCTGGCCTGGCCGCAAGAGGCTGCGATGCGGATGTTGATGAACAACCTCGACCCCGAGGTCGCCGAACGTCCCGAAGACCTGGTCGTGTACGGAGGCACTGGAAAAGCCGCCCGCTCGTGGGAGGCGTTCGATGCGATCGTGCGGGAGCTTCGCCGGCTGAGAAGCGACCAGACGCTCCTCGTTCAGTCCGGCAAGCCGGTCGGCGTCTTCGAAACGCATGAGTGGGCGCCGCGTGTGCTCATCTCGAACGCGATGCTCGTGCCGGAGTGGGCGACGTGGGACGAGTTCCGGCGCCTGGAGGCTCTCGGGCTGACGATGTACGGCCAGATGACCGCCGGCTCGTGGATCTACATCGGGACGCAGGGCATCCTCCAGGGCACGTACGAAACGTTCGCCGCCGTCGCGCGCAAGCATTTTGGCGGTTCGCTCGCCGGGACCATCACCTTGACGGCAGGTCTCGGTGGGATGGGCGGCGCGCAGCCGCTCGCGATCACGTTGAACGGCGGCGTCGCGCTTTGCGTGGAAGCAGACCCTGAGCACATCGAGCGCCGCCTGCACCACGGCTATCTCGACGTCCGCGCCGACGACCTCGAACACGCGCTGAAGCTCGCGACCGATGCAAAGCGTGCCAAGCGCGCGCTGTCGATCGGGCTGCTTGGCAATGCCGCAGATGTGGTTCCGGCGCTCGTCGCCCGCGATTTCGAAATCGACGTGGTCACCGACCAAACGCCGGCGCACGACCCGCTGAGCTACATACCTGTCGGACTCTCGCCGGAGGACGCCCAGGAGCTCCGGCTCGATGATCCCGCTGCGTACGTCAAACGCGCCCGGGAGAGCATGGCCCGCCACGTCGACGCGATGGTGGAGTTCAAAGACCGCGGGGCCGAAGTCTTCGACTACGGGAACAGCCTTCGCGCCGAGGCGCGCCTCGGTGGAAGCGCTCGCGCCTTCGACTTTCCAGGATTCGTCCCCGCATACATCCGTCCTCTCTTCTGCGAGGGGAAGGGCCCGTTCCGCTGGGTCGCGCTGTCCGGTGACCCCGCGGACATCGCCGCGACCGACGACGCCATCGTCGACGAGTTTTCCGATGACCCCGCGTTGGTTCGCTGGATCAAGGCCGCGCAAGAGCATGTGAAGTACCAGGGACTCCCCGCCCGCATCTGCTGGCTCGGTTATGGCGAACGCGCACGCGCCGGCCGGCGATTCAACGAGCTCGTCCGCTCTGGCGCGGTCAAGGCGCCGATCGTCATCGGCCGCGACCACCTCGACTCGGGGTCGGTCGCTTCGCCCTATCGCGAGACGGAAGCGATGCTCGACGGCTCAGACGCCATCGCGGACTGGCCGATCCTCAATGCGCTGCTCAATACGTCGAGCGGGGCCTCGTGGGTCAGCGTCCATCACGGTGGTGGCGTCGGTATCGGGCGGTCCATCCACGCCGGCATGGTGGTCGTCGCCGACGGGTCGGACGAGGCCGGGCGAAAGCTCGAGCGCGTGCTGACCAACGACCCCGGAACTGGCGTCATCCGCCACGCCGACGCGGGCTACGACCGCGCCATCGATGTGGCCCGAGAGCGTGGCGTCCGTGTTCCGATGCGCGAGTGAACGGATCCGGTCTCTGGCACGCTGAGCAGGCGTGGCTCGGATTCGCGGCGAAGGACGTCCTTCTCGAGGTGGAATCCGGAAAGATCAAATCCGTGACCCCGCATGCCACGGCACCGCCTTCCGCGACGATCCTCGGCGGGTGGACGATCCCCGGCCTCGCGAACGTACACAGCCACGCCTTCCAGCACTCGTTGCGAGGTGCGGTGGAGTCCGGCGCGGGCGATTTCTGGGCATGGCGGCGCGAGATGTACCGGCGGACGGAGTGGGAGCCGGCCGATTACTTCAAATTCGGGCGCGCTGTATTTCAGGAGATGCTGGAAGCTGGGATCACAGCCGTCGGCGAGTTCCACTATCTCCACCAGCGCGGTAACGAGCTGGGCGAGGCGTTGATCCGGGCAGCTGTCGAGGTCGGTATCCGCATCACGCTGATCGACGCGTGCTACTTGCGGGGCGGGCTTGACGGCAGGCCCCTCGATGAGGCCCAGCAATCCTTCTCAGACGGCGACGCCGATCGATGGGCGCAGCGGGTCGACCAGCTCAACGACGCGGATGGGGTTCGTATCGCCGCCGCCATCCACAGCGTGCGAGCGGTTGACCCGGCGTCAATGCGAACGGTCGCGGAGTGGGCTCGCAAGCGCGGGGCTCCCCTGCATATTCACCTGGCGGAGCAGGCGGCGGAGGTCGAGGAGTGCAAAGCAGTCGAAGGCTGCACGCCGACGGAGCTGCTCGAGCGCGAGGAGATCCTCGGCTCGGACCTGACAGCGGTTCATGCGATCCACGTCGACGACCACGACATCGAGCTGCTCGGCACGAATCTCGTGAACGTCTGCGCATGCTCGACGACCGAGCGTGACCTTGGCGATCGGGTGGGACCGCTGCGAGCGCTGGCCGACGCGGGCTGCGCGATCACGGTCGGCAGCGACTCCAACGCGGTGATCGACATCCTCGAAGAGGCACGTGCACTGGAGCTCGACCAGCGGCGAGCTACGGGTCGCCGTGTCCTCCACCAGCCGGATGACCTGCTGAGCGCGGCAACGGCAAACGGCATGCGTGCGCTCGGATGGGATGCAGGCGAGCTGAGGCCCGGGATGCTCGCCGACTTCATCACGCTGGAGCCGCGACCTCATGCCACATGGCGCGAGCTCGATCCGTCATACCTTATCTATGTCCTTTCCGCGAGCGACGTGACCAACGTCGTGGTTGGCGGCCGCACGGTACTCGCCAAATGAGACGTCTCCGGAACATCGGCCGCCTCTTCACCGGGACCTCGATCGGGGTGATCGAGGATGCCGCCGTGATCTGCGACGGCGAGAAAATCGCATGGTGCGGCCCCCACGGGCAGGAGCCGCACGAGCTGATGGAGGCGGTGAGCGAAGACGACGACTGCGCCGGCGGCCTGGTCACCGCCGGCCTGATCGACGCCCACACCCATCCCGTCTACGCGGGCAACCG
>JBGPYE010000003.1:0-16722 GCA_041493095.1 Candidatus Dormibacteraceae bacterium | reverse complement strand
GATGACGTGGTGCGCCGCAACTGGGACCTGTACTCAGAGGTGGCGATGACCTCCTCCGGCGGCGAGAAGCGCCACGGCGAGGTCGTTCTCTTCGGCAACTCGAGCAGCTCGCAAAGCTCGCTGCGCATCGGACATGCCGTGACCAAGGATTTCATCGACGCCGAAGGGGTGCGGAACGCGCTCCGCTCCGCTGGACTGAAGTTCGACGCGCTGCCGGCCGAAAGCGACCTGTCGCGCCTCGTTCACGTCTTCGCCAAGTCGGTGATTCCAGGCAGCGACCAGGTTCGCGGCCACAGGATCACCCTGCTCGATGATGTTGACGCGTATCAGATCGGGAAGGCGTTGGGTGGGATGCTCGTCGCGTCGGTGACCGGCCGCACTACGAACTACGTGAGCGGCGGCGAGCGCAACTCCCACCAGGGCCCCCCGGGAGGAAACATCGTGGCCGCCGTCGTCCGCGTAGGCGAGTGAACCAACCCCGGAGGAACGCGATCGTGGGCCGAGGGACTGGTCAAGATCTGAGCCGCTAACGCAAACTCAGCTCATATAGCTTCAGCGGCGAAAGGGGCATCTCGGTGATCGGAACGCCCAGCGCCTCTTCCACCGCCGATGCGATGACCGCTCCCACAGGGATCACCCCCGCCTCCCCCGCCCCCTTCACACCGAGCGGGTTGAGCGGCGAAGGGGTCTCGATGTGGTCGATCTCGATTGGCGGGATCTCCGTCGCGTAGGGCATAAGGAACTCCATGAAGGACGCGTTGCGCAGCTGACCTTCGTCGTCATAAGCGAGGCGCTCGTAGAACGCGCCGCCGATGCCCTGCGCGACTCCGCCCTCGATCTGGCCTTCGACCACCAGCGGGTTGATCACCCGCCCGCAGTCGTGGACGACCACGTATTTGAGGATCTCGAGCCGGAACGTCTTCGGATCGACACGAACGTAAGCAGCGTGGCAGCCCGAAGCCCAGGTCGATCCGGGCGGGCTGTAGTAGCCGGTCGCCTCGAGGCCCGGCTGCTCGCCCTCCAGCAGCGGTGGCCCAGGGCGCGGCCGGGCGGTGAACTGCGTCGCCGCCTCGGTCCCGCCGCCGAACGCGTAGCGGACCGGGTTGGCCAGCACCGAGACCGCCGCCAGCGGCATGCCTCGTGCGGGCGACCCCTTGACCCGGACCCGACCATCGACCAGCTCAAGGTCGCCAGGGTCTACCTCGAGGTGCTCGCCGGCGATGCGCCTGGCTTTGTCCGCAACCATCCGCGCCGCCACGCCCATCGCGTTGCCCGCGGTCACAGCGCCGCGCGAAGCGAATGTGCCCACTCCCCACGGGAACCGGCGCGTGTCGCCGCTCGTCACCTCGACGTCGGCGACGTCAACGCCCAGCTCGTCGGCCACCACCTGCGCCCACACCGTCGCGTGCGACTGACCCTGGCTTGGGATTCCAGTGGCCGCCACCACCTTGCCCGAGACGAGAACCTGCACGTGCGCGCCCTCGTACGGCCCGACCCCGGTGCCCTCGACATACACGCCCAGGCCCATCCCCACGTGGTCGCCCGCCGGTCTCGGACCAAGCAACGCGACTGCCTTCTCGAGGAGCAACGGGTAATCGCCGCTGTCGTAGACGACCTTGTTGCCGTCCTGCCACGCGACTCCGACCTCGTACGGAAACTCGTCGGGTTGAATGAGGTTTCGCTTGCGCACCTCGACTCGATCGAGGCCAAGCTCCGATGCGATCGCATCGAGAGTTCGTTCCATGACAAAGCATGCGTGCGGACGTCCAGCGCCGCGATAAGGCGAAGTCGGCGTCGCATTGGTATAGACGTCGCGAAATCGAACTCGGTAGTTGGGCACCCGGTACGGCCCAGGTATCTGGCCCGCCGTGATGATCGGAAGGATGATCCCATAGGGCGTATACGCGCCAGCGTCGTGGATGAAATCGTCGCTGAGCGCAAGCACCTTGCCGTCATCGTCGAAGCCGACCTCGACCTCGTGGACCTGGCCTCGCTCCTGGTTGACCGCCGTGAAGTGCTCCTGCCGATCCTCGGTCCACTTTACCGGCCGCCCGAGCTGCATCGCCGCGAACGGGACGAGCAGCTCATCCGGGTAGAAGAGCATGATCTTCGGCCCAAAGCCGCCGCCCACGTCAGGCGCGATCACCTCGACGCTCGACTCGGGCAGGCCGAAAAGCACCGCCAAGCCGCCGCGGATCGAGGTCGGCGATTGAGTG
Organism: Candidatus Dormibacteraceae bacterium; assembly: GCA_041493095.1. Classification (GTDB taxonomy): domain Bacteria; phylum Chloroflexota; class Dormibacteria; order Dormibacterales; family Dormibacteraceae; genus Palsa-870. The sequence goes on along the minus strand of JBGPYE010000003.1, from coordinate 14,506 downwards.
GAGTCGTAGACGGTGAGCTTTTTTTCCTCGGCCGACCATCGCGCCCATACCGCGCGACACTCCATGGGAGCCGCGGCGCCTCGCTCGAACCGCAGGCGCAGCGCCTTGCGCCTTGGCGCGGCGGCCAGCGCCGCGTCAACGTCGCCGACCTCTTGATTCATCTCAGCCGCGATGTTGCCTGGGACGTCGTCGTGCACAAGGCGTTCGGCGCGCGCGCTCAATTCGGGGGTGATAACCACGGGCAGCGGTTCGTACTCCACATCCACCAGCTCGGCCGCGTCTTCCGCGATGGCGCGACTCTCCGCGACGACAAAAGCGACCGCCTCTCCGGCATAACGCACGACCTCCGAGGCAAGACATCGCTGAGTGCGGCCGTGCGTCAGGTTGGGATGAGGGATCAGGATCGGGAGGTCGGTGCCGCCGAAGGGAAGGTCGGATGCGGTGTAGACGGCGAACACGCCCGGCACGGCGCGAGCCGCGGTGACCTCGATCGAGCGGATTCGCGCGTGCGCGTACGGCGAGCGTGCGAAGCAGGTATCAAGGGCACCGTCATCGATATCGTCCGTGAAACGGCCATTTCCACGTAGGAGCCGGTCGTCCTCCTTGCGCTGGACCCTCGCCCCGAACCAGCGAGTTGTCATTTCTTGGAGAGCTCTGCGGCGCGATGCACGGAGCGCCGGATCGACGCGTAGCCGGTGCACCGGCACAAGTTTCCGGCGATGCCCTCATCGACCTGTTCAGGAGTCGGATCGGGATGCTGCTGCAGGAGTCCGACCACGGACATCACAAATCCTGGCGTGCAGAAACCGCACTGTAGGCCGTGACATTCGTGGAATGCCTGCTGCACGGGATGCAGCGGCGCGCCCTCTTGCGCCAGGCCTTCGATGGTCGTCACGTCATGGCCTTCCGCCTGGACAGCCAGCATCAGGCATGAGCGCACCGGTGCCCCATCGAGCAGCACCGTGCAGCAGCCGCACACTCCGTGCTCGCAGCCGACGTGCGTGCCGGTCAGCCCGAGGTCGTGACGGAGGTGGTCCGACAATAGCCTGCGAGCATCGACGGGCGCCGAATAGGAGACGCCGTTGACCTTCATGCGGCGAACGCCCTCTCGGTCAGCACGCGGATCAGGTGGAGGCGGAACTCTGGCGTCGCTTCCAGGTCGCCGCTGGGCTGGAGCCCTTTGGTGGGATCCTTCGGATCCGCCAGCACAGGAGTGGGCGCGACGCCGAACAGAGCCAGGCGGTCCGCCGCCCGCACCGCCCCGGCGAGGGCGAAGTCGCCGTGGCGGCGCGACTCTTCGACGATCGCAGAGGGCGCCGGTGAGGCTGGAAACCAGGCCTCGACCAGTAGCTCGTCAGGAGCTATCGAGGTCTCCATGACTCCGCTGAACAGGGCGCCGGCCGGGATCGTTCGCTCGCCGCGGGCAGAGCGCACAACGACATGGCCGTCCAGCGCGAGCAGCACCGCCGGCAGCTCGGACGCAGGATCGGCGTGCGCGAGGCTGCCGCAGACAGTCCCACGATTTCGGATCACGCGATGCGCGACCAGCCTTACCGCGTCGACCAAAAGCGGACATACGCGCATCGCCACATCCGAGTCCTCGACCGCGGACTGGCGCGCAAGGGCCTCCACCGCGATTCCCTCCTCTCGTTCGTAGATCCGATCCAGGCCCGCGACGCGGTTGATGTCGACCAGGTGCGCCGGTCGGGCCAGGCGGAAATTGAGCAGGGGGATCAGTGACTGCCCACCCGCTAGAACCTTCGCGTCACTTAACGATGCGAGAAGAGCGCACACCTCCTCCACGGTTGTCGGTGCGTGGTAAGCGAACGGCGGCGGCTTCACTCTTCGAGGATTGCTACGGCGCGGCACAGGGCGGCCTCGCCGCCCTGGAAACGCCACGGGAAGCAGCCGAGCTGGATCTTCTGATCGAGCACCTCGTCGATCTGCCCGCCCAGGTTCTCGATGTGGACGATGTCGTGCGGAAACAGCAGGGTGTGCATGATCTGGTAGTCGGCCTTGGGGAAGATCTCGTCCAGGCTCCGGTCGAGCTTCTTCTCGGCCTCCTCCGCCTCGTCGGCGCGAATCCGCCGGATGACCGTGTTCATCGGATGGTCCGCGCTGCCAGCGTCGACGGCGATCCACCGCACACCGCGTTCGAGCACCCATTCGGCGAAGGCGCGGGCCGGCCCCGGGTGCCGGATGAAGTACCTGGTCTCGTCGGCCTGGGAGCGGTCGGTCCAGTTCTCAGGGTAATAGCGGTGATACCCGGTATGGATGACCAGGATGTCGCCGCGCTCGATGCGATTGCCAGTGTCCTTCTCCCAGCGCTCGAAGTGCTCCGGCCCGTACACGTCATAGTCGCCGACACCCATCTTTTCCAGGTCGACGACGCACGCTGGGCCGATTAGGAAGTTGAGGGTCAGATCGCCGATGAACTTGCCCCGTGTCATGAAATGCGCCGGCGCGTCCAGGTGGGTGCTGACGTGCAGCGTCATCGTGATCTCCTGGCCGCCCGCCCTGTCGAACGCGAGATGCTTGATCCACCGGATGGCGGGCCCGGGGTAGCCCGCGAACGCCGGCGTGTGCAGCGAGAAGTCCTGCGTGAGGTCGAGGAACCTCACTGGATCACCAGCTTGGATCGCTCTATCTTGCCCATTGCGTTGCGCGGCAGCTTTTCCACGACCACGACTCGCCGAGGACATTTGTAAGCCGCTAGGCGTTCGCGCGCGAAAGCGATGAGCTCGCCTTCATCAACCTGCGCCGTCTTCGCGGGGACGACGTATGCCGTGACCTCCTCGCCCCACGCATCGCTGGGGACGCCGGCGACGGCCACCTCGTCAACCGCCGGATGGGTCTCGAGCACGAGCTCGACCTCGCGCGGGTAAACGTTGAAGCCGCCCGAGATGATCAGCTCCTTGAGCCGGCCACGGATCGCAAGCGTGCCGTCGTCGCCAATCTCCCCCACGTCGCCGGTGCGGAAGAAACCGTCGTCGGTGAACGCCTCCTCGGTTGCTGTCGGGTTGCGCCAGTAGCCCTTGAAGACCTGGCCGCCTTTGAGCAGCACCTCATCGAGCTCCCCGAGCTTGACCTCGACGCCGGGAAATGGAAAACCAACCCGGCCTGGCTGGCGCGGACCCTCGTATGGATTGGTGACGACTATTCCTCCTTCGGTGATGCCATAGCGCTCGACCGGCGGCTGTCCCAGCAGCCGGCTGCATCGGTCGAACAACGCCGGAGGTAGTGGCGCCGAACCAGAGATGAAGACGCGTACGTGTGAGAGATCGGTCGCATGCTGGTCGAGCCAATCGCACAGCCGCTGGTACATCGAAGGCACGCCGAAGAACATCGTGCCGCGTTCGGGGCCGGGTCGGGTGAGCTCTGCCACCACCGACGCCGGCGAGAACTGCACGAGGGTCGCGCTCCCGCCGCTCAAAAGCGTGCCGTGCAGGCCTATGCCCAGGCCGTGCAGGTGAAACAGCGGGAGCGCGTGCACGAGCACGTCGCGAGACGTCCAGCGCCACGCGTTGATCGCTCCGCGAGCCTGGGCGAGCAGGCCGCCATGGTCGAGCACCGCCCCCTTCGGGCGGCCGGTCGTGCCGGATGTGTAGAGGATCGCCGCGGGACTGTCCGGTGTGAGCCCTGGCATCGGAGGTGGGTCTGCGCGCGGCAGCTCATCGAGCGGCACGACACGTCGCCCGAGGCTCTCGACAATGGCGGCCCTCGGCGGATCAGCGATCACGAGAGCCGGGTCCGCATCAGAGAGGATGTGCTGGGCTTCGCCCGAGTGGTAGTCGGGATTCATCGGAACCACGCACGCGCCGGCGCGCTGCACGCCGAGGTAGGCGATCACCCAATCGAGCGAGTTGGCGGCGTAGAGGCCGACCCGCTCGCCGGGCTTGACCCCCGCTCTCGCGAGGCCGCCCGCGACTTGTTCGGCCTCGGCGCGAAGCTGGTCGCGGGTCAGCCTGCGATCGCCGCATTTGAGAACGACCTCGCGGCCTGGTTTGAGCAGCTCTTGGGCGAGGTTTCCCGAGCGAAGCCCGCGCCGCAGCGCCTCGATGTCAGACGCCGCCACCGACTCGCGCACCACCGGCAAACAATGCCACATGCGCGCCGCCCGCCCAAGAGATCCGGGGGGCGGCGCTACCCCTTGAGGATGCTGACCATCCAGTTGACACCGAATTTGTCGGTGAGCCAGCCAACTCCACCGGACTGGTCGGTCGGAGGCATCTTGACGTTGCCGCCTTCGCCCAGTGCGTTGAAGATCTTGGTCAGGCGGTCTTTGTCCGTGCCTCCGATGGCAAGGGCGATGTTTTCGCCTACCTTGGCCGGAAAGTCGGGGTGACCATCCGTGCCCAGGATGCGCGCGCCGTCGGCTTCGAGCGAGGCGTGCATGATCCTGTCGCCGGGTCCGGCGGGCTTTGGTGCGCCCTTCTGGTCCATGGTCTGCAGGTCGAGCTTGCCGCCGAACACCTCGTGATAAAAGTCCATCCCCTCGCGGGCACGGCCCTGGAAGTTGATGTACGGGCTCAAATACTGCTGGCTCATCCTCATCTCCTTGTCACAACTGTTGAATTTCGATCGTCAATGCTTATGACGGAACCCGACGGGAGAATGTGACAGATGGACGAACGTGAAGGGCTTGCGGACCAATTCGAGGCCAACCGAGCCCACCTGAAGGCCGTGGCATACCGGATGCTCGGCTCGATCAGCGAGGCAGACGACGCCGTGCAGGAAGCCTGGCTGCGCCTCAACCGCTCTGGCTCTGCCGGTGTCGAGAACCTCAACGCGTGGCTGACGACAGTCGTCGCGCGCGTATGCCTCGACATGCTCCGCTCGCGCAAGTCGCGGCGCGAGGAGCCGCTGGGCGTGCACCTGACGGACCCGATCTCAAATCCCGAGCACGAGGCGATGCTCGCCGATTCAGTAGGTCTGGCCCTGCTGGTGGTGCTGGAAACGCTGGCCCCCGCGGAGCGGCTCGCTTTTGTCCTGCACGACATGTTCGCAATGCCCTTCGACGAGATCGCCCCGATCGTGAAGCGCTCCCCGGCCGCGGCGAGGCAGCTCGCAAGCCGCGCCCGGCGCCGGGTACAGGGTGCAGCTGCTGCCGGCGACGCCGACCTCACGGCTCGGCGAGAGATTGTCGACGCATTTCTGGCCGCATCGCGCGGCGGCGATTTCGACGCGCTCTTGGCGCTGCTCGACCCCGAAGTCGTGCTTCGAGCGGACGAAGCAACTGTCCGCGCAGGTGCTGAGAAGGAGGTCCGGGGTTCGGCAGCCGTGGCGGGCACCTTCGCGGGGCGCGCCCGATTCGCGCAGCTGGCGCTCGTGAACGGAGAAGTGGGAGCGGTGTGGGCCCCGGGCGGGCGGCCACGCGTCGTGTTCGGCTTTGCGATCAGCAACCGAAGGATCGTGGAGATCGAGCTGATCGCCGATCCCGCGCGCCTGAGCGAGCTGGACCTAGCTATCCTCCCGGACTGATCGACGATGGCTGGTGTCGACAAGGCGGCGGGCGCGTATGGCCGTCATTCCCTTGGCCACCACCGGGCGGGCAGAGCCGATGCCGTCGGCGATCTCCTGCTGTGACACCGCGGCCTCCAAATGTCCGGCCGACTGCTGGGTTATGCAGGCTCGGTCCAGGAGATCGAATGCCACTCGCTGCAGGACCGACCCAAAGGCGTGAAGGGCGATCGTGCGGACGCAGTGTGAATATCGCTGGGCGAGATCGGCGGCGAGCGCACTTCCCAGCTGCGGGTCGATGTCAACCTGCCTTCGCACCGTGCGAAGGTCGAGATGGATCACGGTTGAGTCCACGATCACCTGTGCGGAGCCATCGAAGGCTGCGCCCATAACGAGCAGCCCGCCCATCAGCTCCCCGGGATGGACGTACCTGACGGTGGTCTGACGCCCTTCGGACGATGTGAGGTAGAGCCGGACGAAGCCCTCGTCGAGGATGTCTGCCCTGTCCGGATCCCCGGGCTGAAAGGCAATCGTCCCGGCCGGATATCTGATCCGCGTGCTGTTGACGAGGACCTGCTCGCGACTCTTGCGGGGCATGCGGTCCAGGAAGGGAGTGCCGCCGAGTTCGACGACTGGCTGAGTCGCCACTGTCAGCTGGTTAGCGGTGGTTCAAGCGATAGTGCCGACGCCAGGGGGCGCGGCAGCCTCAGCGCTGGCGATTTGCGCCCGCTTCAAACCGGTGACTGAAAGAATCTGGTCCTCGCCAAGGGAGTCCTCAGCCAACAGGGCGCGAGCTAGAGATTCGAGCCTGGCGCGGTTCTCCGTCAGCAGCCTCACCGCTTCGGCAAAGCACTCATCCGCGATCCGCTTGATCTCGAGGTCAATCTCGCGGGCGGTTGCCTCGCTGTACGGACGCACCATCGAAAGAGAATTGGTCTGGCCCTCTTCCGCAAAGGCGAGCGGGCCGATCTTGCTGCTCATACCCCAGCGAACCACCATCTCGCGAGCGATCAGCGTCACCTGCTGGAGGTCATTCGCGGCTCCCGTCGATACCACTCCATAGATGAGCTGCTCGGCGGCTCGGCCACCGAGAGCTCCGATGATGCGCGCGCGGATGTAATCCTCGCCGTAGTTGAAGCGATCGTCGATCGGGCTCTGAACCGTGACCCCGAGCGCGGCTCCGTGCGGGATGATCGTCACCTTTCGGACGGGGTCTGCTCCAGGGATGAGAAGTCCAAGCAGGGCATGCCCCGACTCGTGATACGCAATGCGCTCGCGATCTCCTTGCGAAAGCATCAGGTGACGCTCGGTGCCAAGGAGGATCCGGTCGATGGCTTCGTAGAAGTCGGCCGATGTCACGACGGCCTCGCCTTTTCTCGCGGCGCCAAGGGCCGCCTCGTTCACCAGGTTGCGCAGGTCGGCTCCAACCAGGCCCGGGGTCCTGCCTGCGATGTCGTCGAGATCGACGTCGGGGCCGAGGGGAACCTTTGCGCTGTGCAGCTTGAGGATCGCGGCCCGCCCGCGGCGGTCAGGAGGCTGCAGCGTGACGCGACGGTCAAATCGACCCGGTCGCGTTAGGGCGGCATCGAGGATTTCGGCCCGGTTCGTGGCCGAAAGCACGATCACACCGATACCCGGCTCGAACCCGTCCATCTCGGTGAGGATCTGGTTGAGCGTCTGCTCCTGCTCGTCGTTGCTGCCCAACCGAATGCCCGAGCTGCGGCTCCGGCCGACGGCGTCCAGCTCGTCGATGAAGATGATCGCCGGCGCAGCCTTACGCGCCTTCTCGAACAGGTCACGAACACGCGCTGCGCCGACGCCCACGATGGCTTCGACGAACTCCGACGCCGATTGGCTGAAGAATGGAACCTTCGCCTCGCCGGCCACGGCGCGAGCCAGGAGGGTTTTGCCTGTTCCGGGAGCACCTATCAGCAGGACGCCCTTCGGGACCCTGCCGCCGAGCTTCTCGTATTTCTGGGGTTCCTTCAGGAAGTCGACGAGCTCTTCCAGCTCCTGCTTGACCTCATCGATTCCCGCCACATCGGCGAAAGTCGTGGCCGGACGTTCCGCGTCATAGACGCGTGCCCTGCTCTGGCCGAACGACCCTAGAAGGCCGCCTGCGCCGGCGGCTGCCGACCGCCGTAACAGGTAAAGCAGGCCCAATACGATCAGCAGCGTCGGTCCGAAGCTGAGAAGGAGCTGCTCCCAGAACGGGAGGGGCGGGTTTTCCGGCTTGGCGTTGATAGTGACCCCGTGCTGCTCGAGAAGGGGCTCCAGGCTGTCATCAGCGAACGATGGACGCTGCGTGGTGAAATGGGTGGCCTTTGTTGTAGTGCCAGGCTCTTGGACCGCAGTCTTGGTCACGCCGGTGATGGCATCGCCGGTGGTCGTGACCGTGACCACGTTGTCCGCGGCGACCTGCTGCTTGAAAATGTTGTAGGGCAGCGTGATCGTCGTAGGCTGCGCCGGCGCGAGCAGCACGTTCGTGATGAATAGGTTGGCCGCGAGCAGGACCAACAACGTGATCCAGAACCGTCTAGAACGAAGTGGGTTCGGCGCTGGTGGACCTGAGCTCTTTGACGGCGCGCCAGGTGGTTTTGGGGTTCGATTCGACGCCGGGCCTTGTGAAGCAGCCATCCCCCACGCAACCCTACGCCGCGAGGGATTATTGCGTCAACGACGCCTGCGGGGGGCTCGAAATCACTCGGAATAACTACTTGCGGGCGCATGTAGTTGTTGGTGGTTTCCGCAGGAGTTTATGAGATGAGCGAACAAACCCTGAGGCAACGAGAAGGTTCGAACGATGTGCTTCTCGACTCCGTGCTGAAGTCTGGACTGCGGGCCCCCGCAGCGCGCGCCCACCGCATTCCAAAGATCCGAGGTCGTGCCCAGGAGGTTGCTGCCATGACGACATTGAGGCGTTGGCAAGATTGGGTCGTTGTCGGCTTGGGAGCCCTCATGTTCGTGACTCCGTTCGTATTTGGTGAAACGGCAAATTCGGTCGCCGCTTACACCGCCTGCGTGCTGGGCGCACTGATCGCGCTCGCCGGGCTGCTCAACGGAGCGATGAAGGATGCGGGCCGGCTCGAGCTCATCCCGGCCGTCGTGGCTGTGATTCTGTTCGTGAGCCCATGGACCTTCGGCTTTTCAGCGGTGACAGGCCTAGCCGGGGCCGCGTGGATCGTCGCGATCCTGGTCGTGTTCACCGTGGGAAGTCTGTTCGCGATGCGGAACCGTCGCGCGATGGCGTGAGCTGAGAGCCTGAAGCGGCGGGATGCGGGTGGTCCCGCCTCTTCCTTATATGTCGGCTGCTAGCCTTGCGGGCAACATGACTCGAGGTGCGAAGGTGGCCCTCGCCGTGTCGCTTGTCCTGGTGATCGTCCCGGCCTCAGCTTTCATGTTCCTGGTCACCACCTTCCTTTTCCATTTTTCAGGTGGTCAATCGCGGATGGAGGCCGTCGTGAACTACGGCGCGCTGGCGGTTATCGCGGCCACGGCGCTGGTCGCGGTTGTCGGCTGGAGGACGCGGTCGCCGGTCGACGCAATCAAGTACACGGCAATCGCGACCGGGGTCCTATGGGTGGCCGCGCTATTTGTCGAGTGGGGCTTCTCATTCGCACTGGGCGCTGGGTAACGACTAGGCCGGCGACCCTCGCAGCACCTCGAGCAGCTCCTCGCCGTACTTGCGCAGCTTCGAGTCGCCCACTCCCGATACGCGCAGAAGATCGGCCAAGCTCGAGGGGTGTGCGGCCGCGATGGCCGCCAGCGTCGAGTCATGGAAGATGACGTAAGCCGGCACGCCAGTGGCGCGGGCGGTCTCGAGACGCCAGCTGCGCAGCCGATCCACCATCTCCGCCGGAGCATCTCCCAGCCCGACCTTCTTCGCCTCGGCGGGCAGCGTCAGCACCGGTACGGTCCGCTGCGCCACCGCGTTCCGACCGGCCGGCGTGAGCTCGACGACGGGATATTCACCTGAGCTCTGGCGCGCAAATCCGGCCGCGATGAGCTCGGCCAGGAGCAGCTTGATGCGCTCTTCTTTCCACGCGCGAAGGGAGCCGTGGAACGGAAGCTGCTCGACCCAAGGCTGTGCCTTCGACCACTTCGTCTTCCTCCCGCCCAACACGGCGGCCACGTTGGCAAGGCCGACACGGCCGGTGAAGCGGGCGATCGCCGTCAGGCCGACCTGCACGGCTTCCGCCGGCACTGCCTCTTCGGGTGGGGCTGCTGAGAGGCAGTTGTCGCAAGCGCCGCACCGTCTCGCCACGCCTTCCTCGCCGAAGTAATCCGCGATCCGGGCGTGGCGGCATTCGCGCTGCTCGGCATAAGCCATCATCTGGGCGAGCCGCGCATAGCCATGGTCCTTGAGGGGAGAGCCGTCCTCCAGGCCTGACTGCTCGATGAAGTACGCCTGGAGGTCGCGGTCGGCCGGACTATAGAGGAGGGTGCACTCGGCCGGCCGACCGTCTCGTCCCGCGCGACCGGCCTCCTGGTAATAAGCCTCGAGGCTGCCGGGTAAGTGGTAGTGAATCACCCGCCGGATGTCCGGGATGTCCACGCCCATCCCGAATGCGGAGGTCGCGACTACGACCTGCGACCTGCCAGCGGTGAAATCGTCCTGCACGCGCCGCCGTACCTCGGCATCCTGGCGGCCGTGGTAGCAGGCGGCGCCCAACTCTGCCGCCACCTCCTCGGCCGCAGCGATCGTGCCCACGTAAACGAGGGCGCGATGTGCCGGGCCCCCGAGCAGCCTGCGCAGCTCGTCCCGCTTCGCCCGCTCGCCTCGGCAGCGGGATACGGAGAGCGTCAGCGTCGGCCGGTTGAACCCGGTGACCGAGATGAAAGGTTCGCGAAGCTCCAGGCTGGTCGCGATGTCGGCGCGAACCTGTGGGGTTGCGGTCGCGGTGAAACCCGCCACCGGCGGCCTACCGCAGGCCGCCACCGCCTCCGATAGAAGACGGTAATCAGGTCTGAAGTCATGGCCCCATGTCGAGATGCAATGCGCTTCGTCGACAACGATGCGGCGGACGCGAAGTTCGGCCAACCGGCTCATGAACCCGGGCCGGCCGAGGCGCTCGGGTGCCAGGTAGAGGAGCCGGTAAGCGCCGGCGAAGGCCAGCCGGAGCCTTTCGCTGTATTCCTCGCGATCGAGCGACGAATTGATGAAAGTGGCCGGGACGCCGCGCTCCGTAAGGCGGTCGACCTGGTCCTTCATCAAGGCGATGAGCGGCGAGACGACCATCGTCAGCCCGCCCTCGACGACAGCCGGTACCCAGTAGCTGATGCTTTTTCCGGAGCCGGTCGGCGCCACCGACAGGACGTCCCGGCCGGCGAGCATCGCGGCCACGACGTCTGCCTGTCCTGGGCGGAACGAGTCCAGGCCGAAGACGTCTCGCAGCACCTGCTCGGCCTTGCTGATCACCCGGCGAGTGTGACTGAAACAGGCGCAGCAGTCAGGGGTGTTTACGAAGGTCGGATGTGACGACCATTGGTCGGTTACCCTCCAGTTGACCATGGCACCGATCGTCCTCTTTGGAATCCAATTCACTTTCTCCCTGGCCGCCTATGCGCTCATCGCGTGGTGGTACGTGTCGCCCCGCATTGCCACGCTTCCGCGTGAAGCGGCGTTAGTGCCTCTTGTGTGGATTCATGCCTTTCGCATCGTCGGCGGGACGATCCTGGCCCCCGGTGCCGTGGATGCCGCCGTGCCCGCGGAATTTCGCACAATGATCGGATATGGCGATATGGCAACAGCCGTTCTGGCTCTGCTGGCTTTGATTGCCCTACGTCGTCGCATGTCCACCGCCATCCCATTGGTCTGGCTTTGCCTCGTGGTCGGGCTGCTCGACACCGTGAACGCGATCATTCAATCGATGCGATTCAGCGTGTTCACGCATGGGCTTGGCGTGAACTGGGTGATCGTCACCATGTACGTGCCGGCGTTGCTGGTGAGCAGCGTTTTGATCTTCATCCAGCTGCGCAGGCCGAGCCGCTCCGCCGTCTAGATGCGCGAGGGGAATGCCTGGTTGGAGCCCACGTTTGTGGACGTGCTCGCCGCTGCGGCGCGAATTCGACCGCATCTCGCTCCCACAGCCCTACGGAGATCGCCGGCTGTGAGCGAGGCCGTTGGCGCAGAGGTCTTCCTCAAGTACGAGTTCCACCTGCCCACAGGAGCGTTCAAGGTCCGCGGCGGCATCAACCTGGTTTCCCAATTGAGCGACAGCGAGCGTGAGGTCGGCGTCATCGCGGCGTCAACTGGAAACCATGGACAGTCCGTCGCGTACGCGGCAAGGCTGTTCGGCGTAAGAGCCATCATCTGCGCACCGCAGAATGCCAACCCGGCCAAAGTCGAGGCAATGCACGAGCTTGGTGCGACCGTGAAGCTGGTTGGAGCCGATTTCGACGAGGCACGTGTCGCCTGCGAGCAGCTCGCCGCTGACCACGGGTACCGATACATTCATTCAGGAAACGAGCCGCTGCTGATCGCTGGAGTGGGAACGCATACCCTCGAGATCCTGAGCGACGAGCCGGAGATCGACGTCATCATCGTGCCGGTCGGAGGCGGCAGCGGCGCCGCGGGCGCCAGCATCGTGGCGAAGGCGGTCAACCCAAAGATCGCCGTCATCGGGGTCCAATCTGAGAATGCGCCGGCGGCCTACCTATCGTGGCAAGCCCACAAACCGGTAGAAGCGCCCAACAGCACTTGGGCCGAAGGCCTGGCCACCAGAACCCCATTTGAGCTGCCGCAGCAAATTCTGCAAAGGCTTCTCGACGACTTCATCCTCGTCTCTGACGACGCCATTTCGGCCGCCGTCCATTTCTTGCTCGGACGCAACCGGACTTTGGTCGAAGGAGCTGGCGCGGCGGCCCTAGCCGCCGCGTTCGCGCTCAAAGAACGGCTGGCCGGCAAGCGCGTCGCGCTGATCCTGAGCGGCGGGAACATCTCCATTCCTCAGCTCAAGACCATCCTCGACCGGGGTTAGTCCGTCGTCTGCTACAGGTTGCTCACGATGCTGCCGATCTGGATTGGAACGAGCTGAACTTTCCCACGAGTTAGTGGGCCGGTGGTGTGGAAAATCGAACCGTCGGGGCGGTTCAGAAGCAATGCAAAGCTGTCGGCGGCTTTGCTCCCACCGTCCCCGACGGTGAGGGAATAGGTGCCGCCGGTGAAACCAAGGCTGGAATAGGTCTGGCCCGTCAACGAGTCGACGAAGGTCACGGTGAAGTGACCACTGATAGCGGCACCGGACCGATTGCCGGAAACCGCAGTTACATCTGTGCTGGCTACCCAGACGTCGACATCCCGGACCAGGCCACCACCGACGTCGATGTTCGCCCGGTAGGCGTAAACCATGGACCCTCGCAGCGAGTGGCCCGGAATGAACTGCAAACCAAAGTAACCATGGTGGTCGGCGGTATTCGCGGAGGGGTCCGCAGCGATCGCGCCGGCGCCGCTGACGAAACCGCCTTTGGTCGGTGAGGAAACAATCGCCACCCTGATGTCTTCGCTCACGAAGAGCTGCCTGGTGGCGCTCAAGTCGTAGGGCGAGAGCAATCTCGCTGTCACGGTGTATGCGCCATCGGCGAGAGGCGGCAGTGTTGCAGTCGCCAATCCGCGGCCGGTCGACGACCAGCTCGCGTCGTCCACGACCTGGGCCTGAACGGTTGAGCTTCCGCCGGGTCCGACCACGTCAAAGTTCGCCCACACGGGAAAGGCCGAGAAATCGATGAACTGCGGGTCGGAGGCGGGCGAGCGCTGGTCGACAACAACCGCCAGGCGCACGCCGGCGGTGTCGGCGGTGTAGAAGTCGCCCGTATACGCGAGCGATCCCGACTGGCCGACGAGGAGGTAGCTGCCGAAAGCACCGCTCGAGCTCGCGAGGTGGGTGTCGTCCCCCGCAAAGCTGGCCTGTATGGCGCCGTAATAAGCGCCGGCGTGTAGGCCCACCACGCTCGCCGCTGCCCAGGTCGCAACGCCGGTTAAGTCCGTCGTTACCGTGGCCGAGCCGCCATTCGAAAGTGTGAAATGGACCGGCGCTCCGGGCAGAGGCGATCCATTGGCGGTGAGCGTCGCTGTGATCGTCGCCGTGGCCCCGTAGGTGGCTGAGGCTGCGGCGATCGTGAGACTGGTCGGAATCGGCTTGCCCTCGGCGGAAAGCGCGACCGAAACAGAGCCTAGTGGTCCGTTGTGGTTGAGGACGAGGGTGCCGGACCGGGTCCCGACCGCGGTGGGAGTGAAAGTCACGAGCACGATGCAGTCCGAGGTGGCAGCCAGACGGTTCGGCGCGATCGGGCAATCAGTGCCTGAAATGGCGAAGTCCCCCGACATTGTCATGGAGCTGATCAATACGGGGCCCGTGCCCGAGCTCACAAGCCGCACCGCAGCGAAATCGCTGGTCGTCCCAACCACGGTCGGCCGGAAACCACTGGCCTGGGCGAAAGCCAGGTCTGGGTTTCCGGGTGGTGTCGTGATGCCCGTGCCAAGCTCCCAGGTATCCGTATAGAAGACGTTCGGCGGGGCTCCGTTGGTACCACCGAAAACCACGCTGCGGCCCCGCGCCTGGTCAAATGCCATCGTCTGGCCGAGGCGGGCAACTGGCGCTGCGTCTGGCCAGAGCTCGGTCCATTGGTTGCCATCCCATTGCCACGTGTCGTTGATTGGGCCCAGGTCGAGCGGACGGAGGTGATCGCCGCCGAACAAGATGGTCTTGCCGACGTGCGAATCGAACACCATCGATCCGTGAGCGCGCAGATGTGGAGTGGCGATCGAGACTCGCTGAGTCCATGTGACCCCATCCCATTCCCATGTGTCGTTCATGCGACCGTTGGCACCGAATCCACCGAAGAGCACGATCTTGCCACGGACCGAATCGAAGGCCATCGCTGGGCCAAAGCGGGCTGGCGGTGAAGTGGCCGGGAAGAGGTGGACCCAGTTGGCTCCGTCGTAGGTCCAGGTGTCGGCCAGTGGACCGCCTGCGGTGCCGCCGAATAGTACGACCTGACTGCGCGCCGAGTCATAGGCCATGGCGTGCCACGCGCGCGAGCTTGG
>JBGPYE010000259.1:0-2887 GCA_041493095.1 Candidatus Dormibacteraceae bacterium | reverse complement strand
GTCTCGAGACGTTGGTGCTGATGGCCGGCGTCGACCTCCCGGTGCGCGCCATCCGCCAGCAGGTGGCGAGTGGAATCAACCTCATCTGCCAGCTGAGCCGCCTGCGTGACGGTTCACGCAAAGTGACCGCGATCGCCGAGATCGTGGGCATGGAACAGGAAATCATCACTATGCAGGACATCTTCATGCTCGAGCAGAAGGGCGCGACCGCGGAAGGCAAGGTGATCGCCGAGTTCAAGCCGACCGGCCTCCGGCCGAAAATCCTGGACCGCATCTTCTCGCAGGGAATCCCCCTACCGAAGGAGATCACCAGCCTCTTCCCGCCGCCTCCCGGGTACAAGCCCTCGGCTCGCTAGGGCCATATACTCGGGTTGTGAAGGTCGTCCTGCACGACCGCACCGACGGGGTGGGGCAGGAGGTGCGTGAGACCGCTGAGCGAAAGCTGACGCGCCTGGTGCGCCATTTCGAAAAAGTCGCCGACGCTGAAGTGGACTTCTCGGAAGAGCGGAAGCGAAGCGGCCTCGCCACCATCGTCTGCCGCATCAACGTCCACCTCGACGGCCGGCGCACCCCGGTGCTGTCCGCGCACGAAAAGGGCGCCGACGCGATGTCGGCCCTCGACCTCGCCCTCGACAAGATCGACCGCCAGGTGGTCAAGTTCAAGGACAAGGTCACCCATCGCAAGAAGGCCGTCTCAGCGCTCCGCGTCCCGCCGGAAGATGGCGCCGGCGAGGCCAGGTCCCCCGAGCCGGAGAGAATCCGGATGAAGCTCCGGCCCATGAGCATCTCAGATGCCGTCGCCGAGCTGGAGGCCGACGGGCAGGCGTTCTACGTTTTTCTCAACGAGGATTCGGGCGCCATCGAGATCGTGGCCAGGCGGGCCGACGGCTCGGTGGCGGTGATCGAGCCGATAATCACCTAACGCCCCATTTGGGCCATTCCCCTCCCCCGCAGGGGGAGGGCTAGGGTTGGGGGGCGACCCAAGCCCGGTAACGCGCTGGGGCCAGATTCGGATTCCGCCGGTCCGGGTACCCTAGATCTAGCCGTGTTATCACCCCTGACCAGGCTCCTGGATCCGAACGAGCGTGAGGTCAAGCGCCACCTGGCGGTGGCCAACGCGATCACCGCGCTCGAACCCGAGCTCAAAGCGCTCGACGACGCCGCCCTGCGGGCGCGCTCGGACGAGCTGCGCGAGCGCGCGCGGGCGGAAGACGCCGACCTCGACGACCTCCTGATCGAGGCCTTCGCCCTGTGCCGTGAGGCCAGCCGGCGCACGACCGGCCTCCGGCACTTCGACGTCCAGCTGGTCGGAGGCATCGTGCTGCACCAGGGAAAGATCGCCGAGATGAAGACCGGTGAGGGCAAGACGCTCGTCGCGAGCCTCGCGCTGTACCTCAATGCGTTGGCCGGCAAGGGCGCGCACCTCGTCACGGTGAACGACTACCTCGCCAGGCGAGACGCAGGCTGGATGGGCCCGATCTATAACCTCCTGGGCATGAGCGTGGGCATCAACGTCGGCACCGCCGGCACCTACATATTCGACCCCGAGTTCGTCGATGAGACGCATCCGGATTCACGCCTTCAGCACCTGCGGCCGGCGACCAAACGCGAGGCCTACCTCGCAGACATCACTTACGCGACCAACTCTGAGCTCGCCTTCGACTACCTGCGCGACAACATGGCGCACGACCTGGCTCAGTGCAGCCAGCGGGATCTCCAGTTCGGGATCGTGGACGAGGTGGACTCGATCCTCATCGACGAGGCGCGCACGCCGCACATCATCTCGGGGCAGTCGGACGAATCAACCGAGAAGTACTACGAGTACGCGCGCTGGGCAGGGCGCCTGGCCGAAGGCGATGACTATGAAGTCGACCTAAAGCACAAGTCCGCCTCGCTGACCGAGGCGGGCATCGCGAAGATGGAGCGCTGGACCGGCATCCGCAACATCTACGACCTCGAGAACGTCATCGAGGCCCACCAGATCAATCAGGCGCTCAAAGCCAAGGCGCTTTTCCACCGCGACGAGGCGTACCTCGTCAAAGACGGCGAGGTGATCATCGTCGACGAGTTCACGGGTCGCACCATGCCGGGCCGCCGCTGGTCCGACGGCCTGCATCAGGCCGTCGAGGCCAAAGAGGGCGTCAAGGTCCAGCAGGAGCAGAAAACGATCGCGACGATCACGGTGCAGAACTACTTCCGGCAGTACAAGAAGCTCGCCGGCATGACAGGCACCGCATTGACCGAGGCCGAGGAGTTCCACAAGATCTACGGACTTGACGTGGTCGTCATCCCCACCCACCGCGAGATGGTCCGCATCGACAGCCCCGACCTGATCTACAAGTCGGAGGAGTCGAAGTTCGTGGCCGTCATCGACGAGATCGTCGAGATGAACAAGGCGAAGCGGCCGGTGCTCGTCGGCACGGTGTCCGTGGAGAAGTCCGAGCGGTTGGCGCGCATGCTCGAAAAGCGCGGCGTCAAGCACAACGTGCTCAACGCGAAACAGCATGAGCGCGAGGCGGGCATCATCGCCGAGGCGGGTCAACCGAGCGCGGTCACCATCGCGACCAACATGGCCGGCCGAGGCACCGACATCGTGCTCGGCCCCGGCGTGACGGACGTCGGCGGGCTGCACATCATCGGCACCGAACGCCACGAGAGCCGGCGGATCGACAACCAGCTCCGCGGACGCGCAGGCCGCCAGGGCGACCCGGGCTCGAGCCGGTTCTTCATCTCGCTCGAAGACGACCTGATGAAGATCTTCGGCCCGGCCGCGGATCGCATCGGCCGGCTCATGGACACCCTCGAGGTCGAGCCGATCGAGCATCCCTGGGTGGCGCGCTCGATCGCGGGCGCTCAGAAGAAGGTCGAGGGCATGCATTTCGACGCG
>JBGPYE010000275.1:0-2397 GCA_041493095.1 Candidatus Dormibacteraceae bacterium | reverse complement strand
GGCGCCGACGCGATCCGCACGCTCGCCCGCCACCTCATCACGGATCACGGCCATCACCGCCTCGTGATCGACCCGGCGGCGGACAACGCCGCCGCGATCCGCTGCTACTCGAAAGTGGGCTTCCGTCCGGTCGGCGTCATGCGGAACTACGAAAGAGGGCTGGACGGCACCTGGCACGACGGGCTGCTCATGGACCTGCTCGCGGACGAGCTGATCGGCTAAGCGCCAATCACAAAGAGGAGAGACCGGAGCCACTCCTCTTCCGCGGCGTCGTCGGGGTCGAGGATCTGTCCATTTGCCACCATCGCAGCGTGCGTGGCCTCGGCCAGCTCGATGGACCTGCCTCTGTCCCCATCCTCGAAGGCCACCACCGCCGCATCGAGGAGCAGGAACGGCTGCAGCGCGTCGTAGCCGAGCGCTCGAGCTTCATCCGCCGCCGTCGCGAAGAGCTGACGCGCCCTCTCGAGATGGCGATCGTGCAGCTCGACGTAGGCAAGGTTGCGGTGCTCGACGGCCACCATGCGTCCTTCGCCGAGCTCGATGTTCAGCTCGATGCTCTCCTCGTAAAGAACCCTCGCCCCGGAGTAGTTACCACCCATGCGGACAGCAACGGCCTGCAGGTGAATCGGCATCCTCTCGAGCCGGCGCTCACCGGCCCGTCGAGCCAGTGCGCGAGCCTCGCCGGCGAGGTCGCCCACGTGGTTCAGGTCACCCCGGCGCAGCGCGACCCGCCCCAGCATGCACAGCGCATCCACCTGGCCGCCGATGTCGCCGTCATCGCGCGCCTGGCTCAGCAGCTCCAGGGCGAGCTCTTCCGCCCGCCCGGTCTCGCCGGAACGGAAGGCCGTAAGCGAATCCTGGTAGATCTCCATGAGCCGTCTACATAAAGGATAGGAGCGCTCCGCACGACGGGCGCCTCCCGACCCCGTCGCATAATGCCGTTGGTGGCTACCGCCCTCTCCCTGACCCACATCGGCTCGCTCATGCGCGGCGTGCGCAGCGTGGACGAGGTCGGCGCCGACGAGCGCGCGGCGTCGCTTGCCAAGCGCTCGATCAAGAAGGCGTCCAAGCTCTGGGCGCTCGACCTTGCCGTCCGCTGCATGGACCTGACGACGCTGGAGGGTTCCGACACGCCCGGAAAGGTGACCGCGCTCTGCGCCAAGGGAATCCGGCCCAAGCCCGGCGACCCGACCATTCCCTCGGTGGCGGCAATCTGCATCTACCCGGCGCGCATCGCTGACGCCGTCGAGCACCTGCGCGGGAGCCAGGTCCGGGTCGCGTCGGTGGCCACAGCCTTTCCCTCGGGCCAGAGCTTCACCTCGATCAAGATCACCGAGACGGAAGAGTCCGTCCGCGCCGGCGCGCACGAGATCGACATGGTGATCGACCGCGGCGCGTTCCTCGCAGGCGACTATCAGCGCGTTTACGACGAGATCGTCGCCGTCAAAGAAGCGTGCGACAGCGCGCACCTCAAGGTCATCCTCGAGACGGGCGAGCTCGGCACGTACGACGCGGTGCGGCGCGCCAGCATCCTGGCCATGGCCGCCGGCGCCGATTTCATCAAGACCTCCACCGGCAAGGTGCAGCCCGCGGCGACATTGCCGGTGAGCCTGGTCATGATGGAGGCGATTCGCGATTTCGTCCGCGAGACCGGCCGGCCCGTTGGCTTCAAGGCCGCCGGCGGCATCCGCACCTCCAAGCAGGCCATCGCCTACCTCGTCCTTCTATATGAGACTCTCGGAGCGGATTGGATGACGCCGGCTCGATTCCGGCTCGGCGCCTCCACGCTGCTTAACGACGTGCTGATGCAGATCGACAAGGAGCGCACAGGCGTGTACCAGTCCGGCGACTACTTCACGATCGACTGATGGCGATCACCAAGAAGCAAAGTGCCGAGCTCGCGAAGCAGGTCTTCGAGTACGCGCCCGCCCCCGAAGCCATCGACCACGTCAAGATCCAACCGCGCTACGGCCTGTTCATCGGCGGAAAGATGGTCGAACCGCACAGCAAGAAGCGCTTCCCGACCATCAACCCCGCGACTGAGAAGAAGCTCGCCGAGGTTTCGGAAGCTGACGAGGTCGACGTCGATCGCGCGGTCAAATCCGCCGCCCGCGCATTCGAATCCTGGTCACGCCTCGCGCCCTCGCAGCGCTCGCGCTACCTCTTCCGCATCTCGCGCCTCCTCCAGGAGCGCGCCCGCGAGCTCGCCGTGGTCGAGACCATGGACGGCGGCAAGCCGATCAAGGAATCTCGCGACGTCGACATCCCGCTCAGCGCCGCGCACTTCTTTTACTACGCGGGTTGGGCGGACAAGCTGGAGTGGGCCTTCCCCAACCGCCGGCCGCGACCGCTGGGTGTCGCCGGCCAGGTCATTCCCTGGAACTTCCCGCTGTTGAT
>JBGPYE010000261.1:0-2825 GCA_041493095.1 Candidatus Dormibacteraceae bacterium | reverse complement strand
GTCACCGCTGGGCCGGGATTGACGCCGATAACCTTGCATTCGACGCCGAACGTTGCCAGCGTGGTCTCGATGATCTTCACGTTGCGCTTGATCTCATCTGCCATGCGCTCGCGGCGCGCGGTCACCGTGTCGAGCAGGGCGATCGACGGCAGCTTCCAGTCGATCTCGGGGAGGTCGTCCTCGGGCTCGGCCACCACGCGGAGTGCGACTGCCGCAGTCTCTTCATCGAAGGCGCGCTCATCACTCTTGTTCGCTTCTGTCCGCGGCTCAGGCGGTTCTTCGACCTCCCACGGCTTGACCTCCTCCAGCGACGGAGGCGGCGTGGCAAAGCTGGCGGCGGAGCGGGCGAGCTCGTCGGTGGTCGCGGGCACGGGCTTGCCCGAGGTCTTGGTCTTGGGCGCAGCGGGTGGCGACACCAGGTTCTGGAGCCGCAGGCGTTCGGCGTACGCGGCCTGGCCTGCTGTGACCATCGTGGCGATCAAGGCGCCAGGACTGAAATGAACGGTGACGATGAGCCCGATGACCAGCAGCGCGACGAGCAGCGCCCACGCTCCCACTTCGCCGACCACCTGGCTGACTGGACCGTCGATCGCCGCGCCGGCCGAACCACCGTGTCCGACCAGCCCGAATATCCCGACCAGCGCGCCCACTGCGACGGAACCCGAGACGACATCGACGGGCCGGGGTCGGGGCGCCTTCGGCCATAGCAGGTATGCGCCGAGCGCGAGCGCCGCGCCGACGGGCACGAACCATGCGCGATCGAAAGTCGCGACGAGCCACTCGCGGATACCCATGAGGATCGATCCCGCATTGCTCGCCAGGGCAAGCAGGCCGAGCAGCGCGATGAGGATCAGCAGAACGCCTGTGATCTCGCGGCCCTGGCGAGGCGAGAGATGCGGCCTGGTGCCGCGTTTGCTCCGCGCAACGCGGGAGCGCGCGGGCCGCACAACGCGGCGAGCGCGACTAGCAGAGTGACGTGAGCCTCGGGATGTGGTGCGACGCATGCTGCGGGCCCTTGAGCCGTAGCGGATTCTACACCGAGCTACCTTGCGGTCCAGAAACCTCCACCCGCCGCGAGCGATACTCTCCGAGTGGCAGTCGATCCGTTCGCCGAAGCTGAGGTCCGCTACAAGTTCCTGGTCGAGGAACGGCGCACCCGCGCGCTTCTACCTCGAGCGTTCAGGCTTGCGGTGCGCGACCTTGCGGTTCTAGATAGCGAGGGCCGCCGCTGGATGCTCGGGCCGGAAGACGGCATCTGGTACCGGCGCGAAAACGAGCGCTGGCTGCAGGCGGACCCGCCGCGCCGGCTGGTGTGCCCGTCCTGCGGCCATCACAACCTGGGCCGGCACAGCTTCTGCGTCGAGTGCGGCCAGCGACTCAACAGAGACTTTTAGCCGTGCGGCTGCGCTTGCCAGACTCCGTAGATCAGTCCCCCGACCAGCGGTATTAACGCGGCGAGGAACCACAGCCGCCACCACATCGGCCGCCGGTCTCCGCGCACCATCTCGTGGCCGCAGAAGCCGCAGTACCGGTCGAACGGACCGGCGATTCCACGGCAGCTCCCGCACTGGTGCAGCTGCAGCCCGCAGTGACCACAGCGCGCCTCCTCGGAATGGTTGAGCACCATCGCCGGCTGATCGCAGCGCGGACACAGGCTCGGGGCGACAAGGGCTAGAGGCGGTAGCTTCAAGCTCTAAATCTCAGTTACAACAGGGATCACCATCGGGCGGCGGCGGGTCTGACGATAGATGGTCTTGGACACCGCATCGTGGAGAGCTTCCTGCATCAGCTTGAGGTCTGGTCTCGTTTCGGCCAGGCGTCCGATGCTCTGGATGGCGGCAGCCCGCGCGTCGGCCATGAGCTTCGCCGACAGCTCGGGCTCGATCACGCCTCGTGAGATCAGGTCCGGGCCCACACGAACGGCTCCGGTGTCGCGGTCGATGGTAAGCGTGACGACGAGAATGCCATCTTCGGCCAGGTGCCGGCGATCACGCAGCACCACCTGCTCGACGTCCCCCACGCCGAGGCCGTCGACGTACACCAGGCCGGTTGCGATCTTCTCGCCGCGCTTGATCGTCTCCGCGTCGAGCTCTACCGTCTCGCCGTCCTCGACGACGATGATCCGTTCCTCGGGGATGCCCGCCTCGCGCGCGATCTCGGAGTGCAGCAGAAGCTGCCGGTACTCGCCGTGGACGGGGATGAAGTTTCGTGGCCGGACGGCGTCCAGCATCTCGCGCAGCTCATCGCGCTGCGCGTGCCCGGTGACGTGCACGCTCCCCACCTCGGAGTAAAACACGCGTGCGGCGCCATGCCGGTAGAGGTTGTTCACCGTCTGATGGACCATCCGCTCGTTGCCCGGGATTGGTCGCGCCGAGATCACGACCCAATCGCCTTTGACCACGTTGACGAACGGGTGCCGCTGCAGCGCAAAGCGGGCGAGGGCCGACATCGGCTCGCCCTGGCTGCCCGCCGTGAGCAGTAGGAGCTTGGACGGGGGGACCTTGTCGATCTCCTCGAGCGAAACGGTCAGCCCGTCTGGGACTTTGAGAAAGCCGAGCTCGCGAGCGGTCTTGAAGTTGGTCTGCAGGCTTCTGCCCACGACCGCGACTCGCCGGCCGAACTGGCTCGCCATTCGCACCAGGTGCTGGATCCGGTGGATGTTCGAGGCGAAGTTGGCCACCACGATCCGTCCCGGCGCCTCGGTGAAAATCTTCTCGAGCGGCCCATGGAGGTCGCGCTCCGACCCTGAGCGCCCCGGACGTTCCGCGTTCGTCGAGTCGCTGAGGAGCAGCAGCACGCCCTCATCGCCAAGGCGCCGGAAACGG
>JBGPYE010000228.1:0-3411 GCA_041493095.1 Candidatus Dormibacteraceae bacterium | reverse complement strand
GTCCCGCAGACGATCAGCGGGGCCAGCTTTTACCTGGCCGCCGGAGTTCCCGACACGTTCACCTACCACCTGAAGCTCAACTCCAGCGGTCCGATGTCGGTCAGCATCCTCTCGATCCACCAATTCGGCGACGCTGTCCGCTGCGTGGAAACCGGCCGCGGCTCCACCAACTACTGCATGCATCACTCGGGCAGCGCGAACGGTTGGCTCAGCACGACGACCGTCAACTACGACTTTCATCTGGCCGAAGGGTGCGCCGCCTATCTTTTGGTGATCACCGCGGCGGGAAATGTGACGGTGACCCCAGACGTAGGCGTGACGTACAACCCGGCCTCCTCCGCCACGGGAGCCTGCGTCTAGCTTTCAACCTCGGCTAAGGAACTGGGAAGAGCGAGTCGGGACTCGGTCTGGGAGGCCGTGAAGCACGCCTGGTTCAGCAGCGAGCCCTTGAAAGCCGCGGGAGCCGCCCGGCACTCGCGTCTCTCAAACCCCCTTTAGGTCGACAGACCCTGCCCCTACGCCTTCTTCCCAGTAACTTCGTCGCGATCAGCCGAACCTCCTACTTCTTCAGATGTCTTTCGCATTAACCTGCGATAAGCAGCGAAGAGTTAGGCTATCCTACCTTTCGTGGTAGGCAAACCCGTAACCTGGATTAGGGTGGCCTAGCCTGCGTGGTCGACCAGGTCGAGCGCCGGAGCAGCTTCACCCGAGCCCAGCAGGATTACCTCAAGGCTCTGTACCAGCTGCGCGGCGACCAGCGCCCCGTCCTGACCCGTGATCTTGCCCAGCGCCTCGGCATCTCGTCGCCCAGCGTCAGCGAGATGGTGACCCGCCTCAGCGCCCAGGGCCTCGTCGAGCACGACCGCTACCGCGGCCAGCAGCTAACCCGAGAAGGCCGCAAGGTCGCGCTCGAGCTCGTCCGCCACCACCGCCTGCTCGAGATGTTCCTCGTGCAGGTGCTCGGTTACACCTGGGACGAGGTCCACGAAGAAGCCGAGCGCCTGGAGCACGTCATCTCGGAGCGGATGGAGCAGCGCATCTTCGAGCTCCTGGGCCGTCCAGAGCTCGATCCGCACGGCCACGCGATTCCGACCCTCGCGGGCAAGGTGCGGCCGTTCAGCGACCGCCCCCTCAGCGAATGCCGCCAGGGTGAAAAGGTGGTGGTGCAAGGCGTCTCAGACGAGGACCCGGGGCGGCTCCGAGAGCTCGACCGCCGCGGCGTGCTGCCAGGCACCGCGATCGAGATTGTCGAGGAGAGCAAGTTCGAGGGCCCTATCGGCGTGCGCATCAAGGGCCGCCGCCTGACCGTACCCCTCGGCCTGGCTCGCGCCATCTTCGTGGAGGCGCGCAAAACCGAAGCGTGATCAAGGAGCCACCAACAAAGCCACCGACAATGCCAAGGGTCGAACCCGCGGTTGCGGCCCTTCCGGGCGAGGAGCGAGTCCTCCGCGCCGCGGAAAAGGCGCTCAACGGCCAGACTCGCGGCCTCCGCGCCCTGGTCCCCTTCCTGGGCCCGGCCTTCGTCGCCGCTGTCGCGTACGTCGACCCCGGCAACTTCGCGACCAACATCGCGGGCGGCGCGCAGTACGGCTACATGCTGCTTTGGGTCGTGCTGACGGCCAACCTGATGGCGATGCTCATCCAATCCATGAGCGCAAAGCTCGGCATCGCCACCGGCTTGAACCTCGCGGAAGTCTGCCGGGAAAAGTTTCCGCGTCCGCTGACGATTGGTCTATGGATCCAGGCCGAGGTCATCGCGATGGCCACCGACCTGGCCGAATTCATCGGGGCGGCCATAGGCATTCACCTGCTCTTCCCAGATGTGCCCCTCCTGGTTGCAGGCGTCATCACGGCTTTTGCCGCCTTCGGCATCCTGGCTATTCAGTCGCGTGGTTTCCGCGGCTTCGAGGCGGTGATCGCGGCGCTGGTGGGCGTCATCGTTGCCGCCTTCGCCTTCGAGGTCTTCCTCGCACGGCCGTCTGTTGGCGGAGTCGTCACCGGCCTCTTCACACCGCGCTTCGATGGAACGGAAAGTGTCCTACTCGGAGCCGGCATCCTCGGCGCGACCGTCATGCCTCATGTCATCTACCTGCACTCGGCGCTGACGCAGCGGCGAATCATCGGGGTGACGGAGTTGCAGAAGCGAAAGATCTTCCGGTTCGAGAGATGGGACGTGATCATCGCCATGAGCATCGCCGGGCTGATCAACATCTCCATGCTGACGATCGCCGCAGCCGCTTTCTACCACCAGGACATCGGTCCGATTCAGAGTCTCGAGCAGGCGTTCAACGCGCTTGGCGCCCGGCTCGGCCACGGGGCCGACATCTTCTTCGGGCTCGGCTTGCTTGCCTCCGGACTGTCTTCCTCGTCAGTTGGCACCCTGTCCGGCCAGGTGGTCATGCAGGGGTTCATCCGCCGCCGGATCCCACTGTTCTTGCGACGGGCGATCACGATGGCACCCGCGCTTGTGGTGATTGCGGTCGGGCTCGACCCCTCTCGCTCGCTGGTTCTCAGCCAAGTCGTGCTGTCATTTGGAATCCCCTTTGCGTTGATTCCACTCCTCTTGTTCTGCCGGGATCGCGGCCTTATGGGCACATTGGTCAACCGTCGAATCACGACGGTAATCGCCGCTGTGGTGGTCGCTGTGATCGTCAGCCTCAACGTGTTCCTGATCACACTGCTGATCACGGGTAGATAGATAATCGCCCCACGTTGAAGCTAGGGGTGAGCGTTGGCTACTGGGGGTTCGGCCTGACCGCAAAGGATCAGCTCGAGATCGCCCAGACGGCTGAAGAGCTCGGCTTCGACTCCGTGT
This sequence comes from Candidatus Dormibacteraceae bacterium, assembly GCA_041493095.1. Lineage (GTDB taxonomy): Bacteria > Chloroflexota > Dormibacteria > Dormibacterales > Dormibacteraceae > Palsa-870. The sequence continues at coordinate 596 of JBGPYE010000228.1, read as the reverse complement.
GGGCGGCCGAGGCATACGGCTCCGACGCGGCAACCGTGCTGGCCTGGCTGGCAGCCGGCACGAGCCGGATCAAGCTCGGCGCCGGGATCTTCCAGATCCCCGCCCGCAGCGCCGCCATGACCGCCATGACCGCCGCGACGATCGACCAGCTGTCAGGCGGCAGGTTCCTTCTCGGCCTCGGAAGTTCGGGCCCGCAGGTGTCGGAGGGTTGGCACGGCGTGCGTTTCGCCAAGCAGCTTCAGCGCACGCGCGAGTATGTGGCGGTCGTGCGTATGGCGCTGGCGCACCAGAAGGTGGAGTTCCACGGAGAGACATTGGAGCTGCCGCTGCCCGACGGTCCGGGAAAGGTGCTTAAGCTCACCGTGCGTCCGGTCCAGGAGCGGATCCCGATCTTACTGGCCGTGCTCGGACCCAAAAACGTTGCATTGGCCGGCGAGATCGCCGACGGCTGGCTGCCGGTCTTCTTCTCACCTGAGCACACCGCTGCGCTGCGTACGCCGCTCGAAGAGGGGGCAGCGCGCGCGGGACGGATTCTTGACGATTTCCGCATCTGTCCCAGCGTCAACGTGATGATCAATGACGACCTCGACGTGGCG
>JBGPYE010000024.1:0-9879 GCA_041493095.1 Candidatus Dormibacteraceae bacterium | reverse complement strand
GCCGGCAAGACGTCGACGACCAATGGACCCGGCCTGACCAACATGTGCAGCCTGGTGACCGCCGACCTGGCCGCCGTCACCACGAACGTCACCTGCCCGACACAGGTCAACCACGCGCCACCTTTTGTTGCGGGAGTTGATTACGCGACCCCCGCAGCAGGTCAAGCCGTGGTCGTCGTCTACTGCGGGACCAGCGTCAACTGCACGGGCTCGGTGACCACGCTCTACGAGTCCGAGGTTGACGTTTATGTGTACTACGGATTCAGCGACCTCAATCTGCTCGGAGGCGGGATCACGATCTCCGGTTCGAGCCGCGCGACCACGTCCTGGTGACGAACGCCAAACGGAGGGCTGCAGGCCAGGCCCTGGTCGAGTTCGCACTCGTCGCGCCGGTCGTGCTCCTGATGATCGGAGCCACGGTGGACATGGGACGCGGCCTTCTCATGTACGGCCTGCTGCAGGGCGCATCCCGCGACACCGCCCGCCAGGCGGCTCTCGTCTATTACAGCGGCTCCAACACGCTCGCCCCCGACTGCACGGCCCTCGCGACACCCTGTTCGCTGAATTCCCTGGTCAACGGCGCCCACCTGCTCGACTCGTTGGGCGCCACCGTCGTATACCAGGACTCGACCGCCATCTCATCGCCGCCCACCTACGGGACGTATGTGGCGAACGCAGACCCGACCCAGCCCGGCACGATCACGCTGGCCGGCAGCATCAACCCGAACACTGTCTACGTGTTCATCTACGAGCTGGATTCCACTGCGGGCAACCCTAGCCCGCGCTGGAGCTGTCCGACGTGTGCTGCCGCCAACGGCGCGGCCGTGCGCACCACCGGCCACCAGCGTGCAGTGGTTGACCTGAAGCTCCGGTGGCAGCCGGTGATGGCCAGGTTCCTCGGCATCCCGACGGCGATCACTTTCGACTCGCAGACCGTGATTAGGATCGAGTACTGATGGCTAGACGAAAGAAGCAGTCGGGCCAGGTCATGGTGCTCGTCGCTGTGTCGCTGCTCGCGCTCATCGGCTCCGCCGCGCTCGTCCTGCTGGCCGGTTCGGCCGAGTGGCAGAAGAACCAGCTGCAACAGCTCGCCGACCAGGCCGCGCTCGACTCGGCTTTGAAGATCGGCGTCGGCTGCGACGTGGCCAAGGCAACCACGATCATCACGGCGGCCGACAACTTTCTCGCCACGCAGCGGACGCGGACCGGTTCGCTGAGCATCTCCGGCGGCGCGTGTGCTGCACCGTATGCCGGCACCGATACGTTCGCTGGGGGGCTGAGCTCGACCATCAACTACCCATACCGGGCCCACCAGCAGCAGGTCGAGGTGATCCTGACCCTGACCCTTCCGATCTCGCTGGGCGCCGAGCTCGGCAAGACCAGCACCACGGTGGTCCGCCGGGCGGTGGCCCAGGCCAGACCGGGTTCGGTGGCCGCGGTTTCAGCCAACACGCTCACGTGCAGCAGCGGCCAGGTGAACATCGGCGGCAGCGTCGTCACCCAGAGCCTGATCGTTCGCAGCGGAACCTGCGCTCTCTACGCACATGCACAGTTCGACGCTACGTCCGGCACGTACTCCGACCTCGGCAACGTGAATGTCTACACCGACGGTCAGAGCTGGACCGCGCCCGGCACGTGCGTCGCCGGATCGAACAGCGGGTCGTCGAGCGCCATCTGCGCCGACGGATACGAGCTCAGCGGGCACACCGCGCCGGCGTGTGCCGCAGCGAGTACCTCTTATCTATCGGCCGGTGACGCCGCGATCAATCCGAACCCATGCGCAGCAGGCGTCGCGCGGCCGCCCGTACCGCCGCTGGCCACGTTGCTGCCGCCCGAGCCAAACAGCGACGCCGCGGCAATCGCGACCCTCCAGGGCACAGGTGGCGCCGCTTGCTCGGCCGGGGCGGTGCTCCCCAACATCGTCGTGGGCGGGGTGACCGTCGGCACCGGGCTCGGGCCCGTGCCGATCAAGGACGCCAGCGGTTTCTACCACTTCAAGCCAAGCTGCTACGGCTACCTCAACCTCGCCGCTTTGAGCGGCGGCATCTCCAACGTCCAGGTCGGGCCCGAGAGCGCTGTGACCAGGACGACGATCACCGCCACGCTCGCTGCCGCCAGCACTGCGGGTACGCTGCTCGTGGCCGACCTCAAATCCGACACCAATCCATCCAACAAGCCATTTACCGCCCCGGCCGGATGGGTTTCCGCCAACAACGCCTTCCTCGATGGCACCGCCCACACCCAGATCTGGTACTACCCCAACAATCCGGGCGGGATCTCGAGCGTCAACTTCGGCCTCACCCCGAACTCGATCGATGGCGTCGGCCAGCTGAGCGAGTGGCGGAACGTCGCGACGGTATCTCCTCTAGATGCGAGTGGAACACTCACGGTCGCCGCCAACCAGCTCACCGCGACCATTTCGACCAGCGCCGCCACCACCGTTGCCAACGACCTGGTCATCACCGACGACGGCTTTAACCACTCGGCAGGTCAGACAGTCCTCCCGGGGGCGGGATGGACCAGCCTCCTCAACGATGTGCCAAACGGCTTTCGGGCGGAGTACCGGCTCGATCTTCCGGCAGCAGTCGCGAGTGAGACCGTGACCAGCTCTGTGGCGACCAAGTGGGCGATGGTGATCGCGGCGTTCAAGCCGGCCGCGGCGGGCGCGGGCGCCGTGCTCGACCCAGGTTTCTACTACTTCAACGGCTCCGGCTTCGCCGGCGGAGGAGGCATCTGCCTGAACGGGGGAACGCTCCTGGCCCGCGATGTGACGCTCGAGTTCGTCAACCAGGCCGGTTTCTCCTCAGGCGACTGCAGCCCTGGAGGCGGCGCGGCGTGCACAGGCACGTGCCGCTTTGGGTCGACGCCCTGCTCGGTGTCGGCCTGCCCGCCGAACGCACCCGCCGACGCGCCGTCCAACCACACCTGGTTCGCTGCCCCTTGCAACCAGGCTCCGACGGGTGACGCAAGCTGCCCGGGTTCGGCCTGGTGCCCGGTTGGCAACCGGTCGTGCTGGAACACTTTGATCTGGGCGCCCACGACTAACACCGGGCAGTTCGCGATCAAGGGTGCGGCCGTCACGCACTGGCTGCTAGGTTCCGTCTACTGGCCGGGCACCTGCACCGACACCGTTAACGGGAACTCCACGATTGCCGGAACGTTCTACTGCGGCAGCCTCTCCATCTCCGCCGCAGCCGGCGCCGCCACCGCCATCGGCGGAACTTACGGGATCAGCACCTCACTTGCCGAGGCGAGCCTCGTCGAATGAGTTGCACAATCAGTTGCACCAATCAGCGCATCATGCCAAGCTGCAGGCCCACTTAGATGTCGACTGCCACAGCTGAGATCGGCAGGCCTCGCCGGGGCCGCCTCTACATCATCATCGGCGCGATCCTGGCCGTGCTGGCGTTTGCGACAGCCGCAGGTCTGGCCAGCGTCCCGCTGCTGCAGTCGAACACCACCGGCACGCGAGTCGTCGTCGCGAAAAACAACATCAGCGCCCGCACCAAGATCCAGGCTTCAGACCTCCAGCTGAGCGCGGTCAACCCCGCCCCGCCCCAGGCTTTCCTCGAGCTCAACGCCGTGGTGGGAAAGGGAGCCCGCGTCGACATTCCCGCAGGTTCGCCGGTCACGGCCAACCTGATCACCTCGTCAGGCGACCTCTTGAGCAGCAGTGACGTCGCCTACCTCCCCATCCCGTCGGGCTACGTGGCCGTCACAGTGCCGACCGGTGAACAGGTGGGCGTCGGCGGCTACGTGCAGGTTGGCGACCGGATCACCATGCTCGCCACCATCAACACGTCGATTTTCGGGGCGGTCCCCGTCTCAGTCGTGCGGACGGTGTTCCGTGACGTCGACGTCATCAGGGTTGGCCCGGCCTCGACACAGTCCACAGGTCAGGTCACCAGCAGCCTCACTCTGCTCATGACCGGATGCGACGCCGAGTACCTCTTCTGGCTGCTCAACAACGCGGTCCTGAAGTACACGCTCGAATCGTTCACCGACTACGCCGCCACCCCCGTCCAGCCGGATCCATCGTGCCCGAAGCTTTCGTCAGCAGGTGGTGTCGGACCCAAGGAAGTGGATAAGCGCTGGCACTTCACTAGCGTCTGAGCGATGTCGACGATCGTCATCCTGGTCGCAGCTGCCGCCGCCATCGGCGTCGGACTCGTCGTGTACGGGATCGTCGGTCCGGGACGGGCTGCTGCTGGCGCGGCGTCCTCGTCGCGCGTCACCTATCGGACGCTGGCTGACGTACGAGAGCAGCTGCGAAGGCGGTTCGAACCGACCGGTGCGCCGGTGTGGATCGCAGCCAACCAGACGACCAACCAGCTCGCGGCCGACCTTGCCAGCGCCGATCTCCAGCTGCGACCCTACGAGTTTCGCCTGGTGCAGGCCGGCTCGGCGCTGCTTTTCGCCCTGGTCGCCCTCCTTCGTTTTGGGTTCTCGATTCCAATCCTCGCCTTCGCCGTGATCGGGTTCGCAGTTCCCGCCCTCTACCTGCGCAACCGGCGTGGCCATCGACTGAGCGAGTTCGAGGTTGGACTCCCGCGTGCAATGGAGCTGATGGCGAACTCGATGAAAGCGGGCCAGTCGATCTCTCAATCCCTGCGGGCGGTGATCGAGAACGCAGGTCCTCCCGTATCCGACGAGTTCGGCCTCGCCAGGCGGGAGATCGAGCTCGGCGCCTCGATCGAGAGCGCGTTGGGCAACATGGTCAAGCGAGTGGGCAGCGGCGACCTGAGGCTGATGGTCATGGTCATCACCATCCAGCACTCGGTCGGTGGTGACCTGCCCGCAATCCTGATCACGCTCGCCGACACCATGAAGCAGCGCGCCGAGGTCCGGGCCGAGGTGCTCGCCTCGACCGCACAGTCCCGCGCCTCGTCACTGATCATCACGCTGCTCCCGATTGCGGCGGCGCTCCTCCTCTATTTCCTGGTCCCGGAGTACTTCCGGCCGATGTTCACGAATCCCCTCGGCTGGTTCATGCTCGGCGTGGCGGCGATCATGCTGGCGATCGGAAACTTCATCATCCGCCGCCTCACGGCGATCACGTGAGCGCCCTGCCCATCGCCCTTGGGGTACTTGCCGCCGCAGGGGTCTGGCTGCTGGCGATGGGGATCGTGGCGGCGCGCGCAGGCGATGCCACGATGCTGGCCAGGCAGCGGCTGGCGCGCCAGGAGATCGGCCTCGGCCAGAGCGCGATCGCCCTCGAGCTCGAAAAACCACTTGGTGAACGCCTTCTCGCGCCCAGCCGGCGCTGGTTCGTGCGGCAGCTCAACCGCCTCACCCCCACCACTCAGGCGGCCAACTTCCGCAGGCAGCTCGATTTCGTCGGCAATCCCTTTGGCCTCGATCCCGCAGGTCTGCAGGCGCTGCGCATCGCGGCGGCCGCAAGTCTTGGAGCGATCGGGCTTGCGCTCGGCGTGGTGATCGGGACGACCTTCAGCATCGGCATCGCCGTGCTGATTGGTGTGGCGGCCGGTTTCTACCTGCCGGTGCTCTGGCTTGATCAGCTGGTTCGCCAGCGGCGGGCGGAGCTCGAAGCGGTGCTGCCGAACGCGCTCGACGTGGTCGCGATCAGCATGGAGGCCGGCCTCGGCCTCGATCGCGCCCTCGAGCAGCTGGTCCGCCACCAGGAGGGGCCGCTCACCTTGCTCGTTGCGCGCGCGCTGCGTGAGATCGAGCTCGGCCGCCCACGGGCCGAGGCGCTCGAGGAGATGGCGGAGGCGACCGGCGTCGAGGACTTCACATCGTTGGTGCGAGGCATCCTCCACGCGGAACGCACCGGTGTGCCGATCGCGCGGACCATCGCCGCCCACTCCGCTCAGATGCGCGTCAAGCGCCGCCTGAAGATCAGGACCGAAGCCGCTCGAGCGTCGCTCAAGATCTTGATCCCAACGGTGGGCTGCGTCTTCCCCACACTGTGGCTGATCCTCCTCGGGCCGGCGCTGATCGTCGCTTTGTCTATAGGGCACTGATCAAACTCGGGCCGCCCCCCACCCTCACCCTCCCCCTGCGGGGGAGGGGATTGGCTTAGCTGAGGTAGGGGTTCGTTTTGCGTTCGCGGCCGATTGTGGTTGCTGGGCCGTGGCCGCTGTACACGACCAGCTCGTCCGGTTGAGACAAAAGCTTTGCGTTGATCCCGTCCAGCAATGCGCGGCCGTTGGAGTTGGCGAAGTCTGACCGACCAATAGAGCCGGCGAACAGCGCATCGCCGGTGAAGAGGTTGTCTCCGATCTTCAGCGTGACGCCACCTGGGCTGTGGCCCGGAGTGTGCAGCACGTCAAAGTCGAGCGAACCGGCTCCAAACGTCTCGCCCTCGGCGAGGCTCACGACGTTGTCGATCGGATCCATCGACGCCCCAAACTCGCGGCGCAGGGGCCTCCCGTCTTCGACGACATGCCTCTCCGCATCGTGCACCGCAACCGGAATCGGCCCGAAGGCTTCGAGCAATGCAGGCAAGCCCGCGATGTGATCAACATCGGTGTGCGTCAGCACGATCGCCTTCACGTTTGCGCTCCGATTGCGCACGAGGTCGATCATCAGCTGCGGCTCGAGGTTGGCGTCGATGACAACAGCGTCTTTGGTGCCCTCGTCCTCGACGAGGTAGGAATTGGTGCCGAACTGGCGGTCGACCGTAGCCTCGACGCGAACGCTCACGAAGCTTCGCGAGCCACGGTGTGGACGTCCTTGACACCCTCTAGCTTTTCCATCAGGCGCGACAGCTGCGCAAGCGAGTCGATCTCCACGGTGGTCGACACCACCGCTGTCTTGTCGTCGTACACGTGCACCTCGAGCGACGACATATTGACGCGGTTCTCAGCCACGACCGTGGCGATGTCACGCAGCAGGCCCTGCCGGTCCCACGCTTCGATCTTGATCGCGACCGGATACAGGTGGGTCGCCTCGGAGTCCCAGTCGACCGGCACGACCCGCGCCTGGTCCTGCGCGTTGACCGCGTTGATGCAGTCCACGCGATGCACCGTCACACCTTTGCCGCGGGTCGTGTAACCGATGATTGCGTCTCCCGGCACCGGCTGGCAGCAGGGCGCGATCTTGGTCATGATGCCCTTCTCCCCGCGGACCAGCACCCGCGGAGTTGGCTGGACGTTGGGGATCAGCGGGATCGCTCGCAGCTCGCCGCCCGGTGTGTCCAGGGTGAGCGCCATCCGCATCACAACTGCATGGGGTGAGAGGTCGCCGTAGCCAATCGCTGCAAGGAAGTCGTCGATGGCGCCGAACCTGTGCAGGGTAGCGATCTCGACGATCTTCTCCTCGTCGAGGTCCGCGAGGTTGAGGCGGTGCATGCGGTGAAGCTCCTTGTCCAGCAGGTCGCGTCCCTTGGCCACGTTCTCCTCGCGGCGCTGGCTCTTGAACCACTTGCGAATGCGCTCCTTGGCCGATGCGCTCTTGACGAAGTTGAGCCAGTCGCGGCTAGGTCCGTGAGGGCCCTTGGACGTCAGGATCTCCACGATCTCGCCGTTCTGGAGCTCGTAGTCGAGCGGCACCATGCGGCCATTGACCTTCGCGCCGATGCACCTGTGCCCGACCTCGGTGTGAATGCGATAGGCGAAGTCGACCGGCGTTGAATCGGATGGGAGGTTCAGCACGTCGCCCTTGGGTGTGAACACGTACACCTCGTCCTGGAACAGGTCGACCTTGACCGAGTCGAGGAACGACTCCGCGTCGCCGACCTCGTTCTGCCATTCGAGGAGGCTGCGCAGCCACGACAGCTTCTTGTCGAAGCTCGCGTCCTTACCCCCTTCCTTGTAGGTCCAGTGCGCGGCAACTCCGAACTCGGCCACTCGGTGCATCTCATGCGTCCGGATCTGGATCTCGATCGGCTCGCCCGTGTGGGTGATGACCGTGGTGTGCAGCGACTGATAGCCGTTTGATTTGGGCATCGCGACGTAGTCCTTAAAGCGCCCGGGAACCGGCTTCCACAGCGAGTGGACGACACCGAGCACGCCGTAGCAGTCGCGCACCGAATCGACGTGGACCCGAATCGCGGAAAGGTCGTAGATCTCGGAGAAGTCCTTGTTCTCCTTGGTCATCTTCTGCCAGACGGAGTAGATGTGCTTCGGCCGGCCGGTGATCTCCGCCTGTATGCCAACCTTCTCGAGCTCACGGGCGAGGATCTCGCGCAGGTCCGACACCAGCGACTCTCGATCGTGGCGCTTACGGGCGATCCGCTTGACGACGTCCTCGTACGCCTCCGGCTCGAGATTGCGGAAAGCCAGGTCTTCCAGCTCCCATTTCACCTGTCCGATGCCGAGCCGGTGAGCCAGAGGCGCATAAATGTCCAGCGTCTCGCGCGAGATCTTCCTGCGCTTCACCTCCGGCAGGGGATCGAGGGTGCGCATGTTGTGGAGGCGGTCGGCGAGCTTGATGAGGACGACCCTCAGGTCCTCCGCCATCGCGACCATCATCTTCCGGATGTTCTCGGCCTGCTGCTGCTGGTCGGAACGGAGCGCGATCCGACCCAGCTTCGTGACCCCGTCCACCAGCCGGGCCACCTCGGGGCCAAACTCGCGCTCGACCTCATCCGCGGTGAGCGCCGTGTCCTCAACCGTGTCGTGCAGCAGGGCGGCAGCGATGGTCTCGGCGTCAAGTTCAAGGTCGGCGAGGATGGCGGCGACCTCGACGGGGTGATTGACGTACTCCTCGCCGGACAGGCGGCGCTGCCCCGTGTGGGCGTTCGCGGCGCGCTCGTACGCCTTTCTGACCATCTGCTGATCCTTCGGATCGAGGTGGTCGGCAATTCGGAGAAGCTCTGAAACCGTCATCTGTTGCCTCGCTGAGAAGTTTAGAAGGGCATATTCCCCACAAAGTCCGAGGCTAAGCCGCGACTTCGCGGGGACGCTTGCGTATCTCGGTTGAACTTGCCGACCACAAACCTAAACTTCCCTCTTGCCAGATGAACTCGGAAAAGGCCACTTTCGCTCTCCGGATCGGGTTTTCGGCCGCCACGGCCGCGCTCGTGCTGGTGGGAGCCTCGCTGAACGTGACGGGGCGTTCGGGGGCGGCCGCCTTCTTTGCCGTCGTGGCCGGGCTGCTCGCATTCTCGGCGGGAGCTCTCAACGTCAACTGGCAGGGCTCAATCCCACTTGGCGCGGCAGCGGTGGTGATGACGCTGGTCTCGGCCGGGTTCAACCTGCGCGACCAGAACCTTTACCTGCAGCTGGCGGGCCTGCTGCTCCTGGGCCTCGGCGGCTTCGTCGGCAGCGTCGCCTATAGCAGTTTCTCTGGCGCTATCAGCCGCCACGTCGATGACCTGGCCGGCCTGCGCGAGCAGCTCGAGCACAAGCACCGCGCCTTCATCGCGGCCACGTCCGATGCCGACGATGCCCGGCGCGTCGGCGACGTCGGAGTGTTCACCGCGAACATCGCACAGCAGTCCGGCGCCGATTTCGCGTGCTTCTACGCCTCATCCGCCGACCGCAAGCAGTTCGTCCCACAGCCCCCGGGATTCGGCCTCGACCGGCTCCATCCGCAGCCTGTAAACCGCGGCACAGGTGGCGGACCACTGCTCAGCGCAATCGAGTCCGGCAACGAGTACTCGAGCAGCGACCACGCGGGCCTGACCGAGCTCGTCCATTACCTTCCCGACGACCTCCACGTCGCGGGCTTGCTGGCGGTGCCGATGCACATTGGCGACCAGGTCGGAGGTTTTTTCCTGCTCGGCAAGAAGTCCGGTGCTTTCGACGGGGACGACCGGAGGCTCGCGACGACGCTGACACTGCGCGCCAGCGCCCAGCTAGCAAGCGCTCACGCGGTCGCACTTTCGCGGAAGGAATCAGCCCGCTACTCGCTGATGAACGAGCTGATCAAGGAAACGTCAGGCAAGACGATGGACGAGACGCTGGAACTCGT